>DASPJG010000247.1:0-2206 GCA_035628755.1 Pyrinomonadaceae bacterium | reverse complement strand
GTGATCGGCATCAACTCGCAGATCGCCACTTCGACCGGCGACTACAACGGCATCGGCTTTGCCCTGCCGTCGAACGAAGCCAGTTTCGTCTATAGCCAACTCATCACGGGAGGCCGCGTCAAGCGCGGCTACCTCGGCGTGCTGCTCGATTCGGTGAAGGCCGAGTTCGCGCGCGTCTACGGGTTGAAAGATGCGAAGGGCGCGATCATCACGGACGTGCGCGAAGGCCCGGCGCGCACCGCCGGGATTCAAGTCAACGACATCATCGTCGAATTCAACGCGAAGCCCGTCGCCAACTCGCAGGACTTGATCAACAAGGTGGCGAGCACGCCCGTTGGCCAAACCGTGCAACTGACTTTCCTGCGCGACGTGAACGGCCAACTCGAACGGCGCACCGTCAGCGTCTCGGTCGGCGAGCGTCCGCCGCGCGGCGTCGCCGAGCCGACGCCGACGCCCGCGACCCCGAAGGCCAACTCCGACAAGCCGGGCAACGCTGACCGCCCGACCCTCGGACTGACCCTGAGCGAACTGACGCCGCAACTCGCCAACGAGCGCAACCTCAAGGGCGTGCGCGGCCTGCTGGTGCGCGACGTGGATCAGAGCGGGCTGGCTTATGAGGCGCAAATCTCCGAGAACATGGTGATCCAGCGCGTCAATCGCATCCCGGTCAACACGCTGGCCGAGTTCGAGCAAGTCATCAACAATCTCAAGGTAGGCGACGCGGTCGTGATGAACGTCACGTTTCTCGACCGTCGCAACGTCATCACGCAAACGATCATCCAGTTCACTTACCAGTAAATAGCGGATCGCAAATCGTGAATAGAGAAAGACGGCTTTCATCTATTCACGATTTGCGATTTACGGTTCACCTTACTTATGGCACAGGCGAAGAAAGCGTTAAGCCGGACGACGAAAAAGAGCGCGCGCGGGGCAGCAGTAGCAGCAGCGGGCGGCAACGGCAAGAGCGGCGCGCAGGCGTCCGTTAAAACTTATAGCAACTACATCGGCGGCGAGTGGGTGGCGGCACAGAGCGGCGAGTACTTCGAGAACGTCAACCCCGCCGACACGCGCGATGTGATTGGCCGCTTCCCCGTCTCTCAGGCGGAGGACGTGGAGCGCGCCGTGGCCGCCGCGAAACAGGCCGCGGAAGGCTGGCGCAGGATGCCCGCGCCGCGCCGCGCGGAGATACTTTTCCGTCTCGGCAACATTCTCATCCGTGACAAAGACTCGCACGCCGCCGACATGACGCGCGAGATGGGCAAGGTCTTGAAGGAGACCGGCGGCGACGTGCAGGAGGCGATCGATTGCACCTTCTACACGGCGGGCGAGGGACGCCGCCTGCACGGCTACACGACGCCCGCCGAGATGCCCGACAAGTTCGCCATGTGCGTGCGCCAGCCCGTCGGGTTGTGCGCCTTGATCACGCCGTGGAATTTCCCGATGGCGATCCCTTCTTGGAAACTCATCCCCGCGCTCGTGTGCGGAAACACCGTCGTCATCAAACCCGCCGAAGACACGCCGCTCTCAACTTACAATTTGATCAAGGCGTGCGAAGAAGCGGGCGTGCCGCGCGGCGTCGTAAACCTTGTGACGGGCTACGGCGCGGGGGCGGGCAAGCCGCTGGCCGAGCACCGCGACGTGAGACTCGTTTCCTTTACGGGTTCGACCGAAACGGGTCGGCTCATCGCGGGCGCGTGCGCCGACCGCAACGCCATCTGCTCGCTCGAACTCGGCGGCAAAAACGTCATCATCGTGATGGACGATGCCGACGTTGACCTCGCCATCGAGGGGGCGGTCTGGGGTGCGTTCGGCACGTCAGGCCAACGCTGCACGGCCTCGTCGCGCATCGTCGTCCACAAGAAGGTCTATAAAAAGTTCACGCAGAAACTCGTCGAGCGCGCCGAAGGCTTGCGCGTCGGCAACGGCGCGGACGCGCGCACGGACATGGGGCCGGTCATCAACGCCGACGCGGTACACAAAATTCTCGGCTACATCGAAGTCGGCGAGCGCGAGGACGGCGCGCGACTTGCGACGGGGGGCAAGCGTCTGGATAAGGGCGCGCACGCCCACGGCTATTTCATCGAGCCGACCGTCTTCACGGACGTTGCGCCTGATATGCGCATCGCGCAGGAAGAGATTTTCGGCCCCGTCACCGCCGTGATCCCGACGAACAATCTGGAAGAGGCGGTCGAGATCGCAAACGGCG
>DASPJG010000246.1:0-3177 GCA_035628755.1 Pyrinomonadaceae bacterium | reverse complement strand
GGTTCGAGCCGAGTCCGATGTAAATTCCGGGCTGTGAACTATCGCGCAAGATGCCCGAATGCTAGTTCGTCCGGCGTGCGAACCGCAAGCGACGTGCGCAGCGCAAGCGAGCCGCGCCGTGCTCGCCGCTGAAGACACTCGCCGGTAAACCGCTCCGCGGGTTTCGCCCCTACCGCTCACAGTTGCACGGCATGCCCACCCCGCCCAGTTCGGCGGCAGCCTCTTGAGCTTGCATGATCGTCGGATAGAACTCTTCCTTGTCTGGATGACGGCACACGTTCATCCCGCGCGCGTCCTGCATATCGCTGAGACTGCGGCTGCCGACTTCCAGCTTGTTGTTCACACAGTAAACCGTGAAGTATTCGCTCGGTTTGCCGGAGGCAAAGTTGGCGGCGGCGGGTTTCGAGAGAGGAGTGTTGGCGGAAAGGCTGATGCAGCCGCACATGAGCGCGAGCAGCGCAAGCGTTGTGATGATGAATGTCCGGTGGGAGAGTCTCATGTCGAATTAAACCTCTGCGAAAGTTCCTGACTTCGACTAGCCGCCCCGTCCGGCACGGCCTGATATTGCGCGCGTCAGGAGTAAACGCTTCAATAGAGAGGCTGGCCGGGTTCTCGCCTGAACCGTGGTTCGGTGATGTTCATCGCGTCGTTATAGCCTTTATGAATCGCCGCATCCACCAGTCGCTTCGAGAAGTCGAGCAGGCAGGAATTGGCGTCATCGTTTCCGGTGGCGAGGGCGGGTCGGAGGGTGAAGATTTCGACTTTGCCTCTAGAGCGCGCGTCTATCGTTTGGCTTTGCGTGTACAGGTAGTTGAAGGCCGCCAACAAGTTGGAGAGAAGGTGCTTCTCCTTCGACGGCTCTTCGTCGGGCGTGGCCTCAACGACGATGATGTGCGTCGCCTCCCACAGGTAGGCGGCCTCGATGGGGCTGTTGTGGACAAATCCCCCGTCAATGATATTCATGTCGGGCGTCAGTCCCCCCGTGCCGATGTCAACTCGCTTGAGCGGGCGAGCCGGGTACAGGGGGAAAATAGAACTGGAGCCGATGACCACGTCTAACAGGAGACGGTCATTCTCGCCTTTGTTGAAAGAGATGAACCGCTTGTCGAGCGGCGGGATTGACGGGTTGGACGCAGCCTCACGCGCCTCCTGCCCCATGCCTTGCGCCTCGCCCCGGCCTGCGTCTTCCCCGTCACCGTTTTGCGCGGCACTCTGAGCCTGCTTCTTCTTCTCCGTGTCGTAGTAAAAATACATGTCGTGCTGAATCAGAGCGGAGGGGGGTGAGTGACCATCTTTCAAGTCGCGCTCGGTGTCCGGCAGCCTCGACGCAGTGATCACCAGATCGCGCTTCCACAAATCGCGCTTGTTGACGATCTGTTTCGACAAATCTTCAAGCTGTGCGCCTTTGCCTCCAGCGTTTCTATTGCGCTTGATATTGCTCGCGGACAAAAAACTCGGAAACTCGTTGAGCATTGCTTCCTCGACCCCGTAGGACTCCGAGAAGCTGTCCACCGTAGCCACCGTGGCGTAGGCCTGCAACAGGCAGAAGGCGACTGTCACAAGGAATGTCCCGAAGACGAGCGGGCGGCGAATGAGGTAGAGCCGGAGGGCGCTGCCGACAGGCCGCGCTAAATTTTCATAAAAGAGTTTGCCGCGCATAATCTGCCGTCCGATGCCACGCTCAAGACGGTCTGGCACGACCGCTGGCAGCAACGAGGGTTGCCGGTGTGCCTGCGCCGCCCCCACAGGCGGAGCGGACAGGCAGCAATTGATTCCCACGAGTAGAAACAACAGCCCGCAGATCGCCAGGATGACGGCTGACCAGTAGAGCGTCGGCAGGAGTAACGACCAGAGGTGGAGCCAGTTGTGATCTTTGTCGAGGGGGCGGAGCACCTCGAACGGATACCATTCGAACCAGAAGATCGCCATCTCCAACAGTCCGAGCAGGATCATGAAGAGCGAGGTAGGCAGCCACCAGTTCTGCTTTTTCCAGAACCGGCCTTTGAACCGCGACGTGATCCGGTCGAACAAGAGCGCGAGCCTCATCAGGATCACTGCCTGAATCAAGCCCAGACAGAAGCCCCACCCGTATCTGATCGGCGACCACGGATTAATAAAGTCCTGTTGCGTGAGCTTCCGCCAAGTGGTTCGCAGTTTTTCCTGATCCGCGCCCTGCGAAACTCCGAGTGCGACGGGCAAGGCGTTGATCGCGCCGCCGGAAGTGCCCACCACGAGCGAGATGTCTACGTTTGAATCGCCGCGCTGCTGGGCGTTCTTCTGCAACGCATTTTCAAGCGCCTCGATGGCTCCCAACTGGTAGGCACACTTCGCCCCGCCGCCCGACAACACGAGTGCGAGGCGGAGCTTGCCTTCGTGTTGTCGGTCGAAGTTATTGAGCCGGGTGATGATCTGCTCAAGCGTGTAGGCCTGTGAGGTTAACTGGTGATAGCGGTCGAACTTCTCGATCCACTCTTCCACTTTTCGCGCCCCGCCGATCCAGTTGGGCTGGAACTTGATGATGAATTCCTTGCCGGGCTTCCCACCCATTTTCTCCAACTCCATCAACTGGCGCTGGATGTCGGCCTTCGGGTTGTCGCCCTCGGTGTTTTTTTTATGCAGCTTTTCGTTGAACTCGGCGCTCAGCAAGATGATGTCCTGCGGGATGCGTTGATCGTCGAGTTCGGGGATGCGCACCTGTTTTAATTTGCAGGCCGGGTCGTCCTTCAACGCCGCCTGGATTTTGGGCATCTCGGTTTCGTCGCTGACGAAGGCCAGCTTGATTTTCCCGTCATCGCTCCTGACGCCGTCTTTGATGTAGCCCGGGTGCTTGACGGATTCCGGGTCGAGACACCTGCTCGGCACTAACTGGCGCAGTGATTCGTTGTGGCTGTAAGTCAGATGCACCTTGTTCCGCGTGGGCGTGTCGAGCAGCATCCCGTTCTCGTACAGGGCGTAGCGCGGCAGGATGTAGCCGGAGGCGGAAAGTTGATGGACTAAGACAAACTCCAATTCGCCCTTGTCATATAAATTCTTCAACGCGTCAACGGAGAGTTCGGGAGCCCGTTCGTTGACTAAAGCGATGGAGTGATATTCAAAGCGCGGAGCCGTCGCGCCTTTGTCCTTCTGCCGGGCGAATGACTCGGCTTCAGGCTGGATGCCTCTGGAGCCGATGTATAA
>DASPJG010000245.1:0-4305 GCA_035628755.1 Pyrinomonadaceae bacterium | reverse complement strand
TGTTCGAGCCGCTGCGGGTAGGGCTTGGTGTCAACGAAGTTGAGCGGGTCGTGGGAGATAACTTCGGCGTCGAGTTCCTCGTAGTCGGCGTTGTCGTAGAGGATGGCGAGGCGTTCGCGCGCGCCGATGCGGAAGTGGTGGCCGCAGGGCGGGCAGACTTGCAGCGATTCTTCGAGGTCTTTCTTGAAGAGCGCGGCATCGCACTCCGGGCACTTGCGGAAGACGCCTTCAGTCTTGACGACGCGCTCGTCCGCCGGAACCACTTCAATCTTCTGTCCCTTTTTACGGAACCATGTCATAGGCGCAAAGTATAAACGAAGAACGGGGGGCTGTCAGTTGTTCTTGGTCAGTTGTGCAAATCAATCTTTGGTAACTCGCGCGGTCGCCACCTGCAACTGACCACGGACGACAGACTACGGACAACTGATAGCCTTCCTATCTTTCCGCGTTGAGCGTGCCCCTGATGAGCGTGGGCGGCAGTTGCCCGGTGGGCGTGTTGCCGCCGAGCGTGGGCGGTTGGTCAGACGCCGACCCGTTGCTGTTGCCGTTCGGGCCATGCTCGACGGCTTCGACAAGCAGCGCGACGATGTTGCGCTCGGCCTCGTCCCAGTCGCCCGTCAGCGTGCAACCCGCGGCGTTGCGATGGCCGCCGCCGCCGAATTTCTCCGCGATGCGCGCCACGTTCACGTCGCCCTTCGAGCGCAAACTCGTGCGATAGACGCCCGGCGCGGTCTCCTTCAAGAACGCGCACGCCTCAACCTCGCCGACGCTCATCGGGTAATTGACGAAACCGTCCGAGTCCTCGTCCGAAGCCCCGGCGCGTTCCTGCATCTCCAGTGTTTGACGCAGGCAGGCGACGCGCCCCGACTCGTCGTGGCGCGCGGTCGGGAGCACTTCGCTGAGCAGTTGGAGCTTGCTCCACGGGTAATTGTTGAAGACGGCCTGCGACACCTTCGCCGGTTTGACGCCCGCGCGCAGCAGTTCGGAGGCCACCTTAAAGGTGCGCTCCGTGGTGTTCGAGTAGTGGAACGATCCCGTGTCGGTGACGAGCGCGGTGTAGACGCACTCGGCGATCTCTTTCGACGGGCGCACCCCGATGGCCTTGCACAAGTTGTAGATCATTTCGCCGACCGCCGAAGCGGTCGAGTCAATCCAGTTGATCGTGCCGAAGAGCGAGGTCGTCGCGTGGTGGTCTATGTTGACGACGAATTGTTTATCGAGAGCGGCGAGTCCGGGGCGCGTGATGTCGGAACATTCGATGACGAAGACGGCGTCGTACTCGCGATCCACTGCGGGCGTGACGCGGATGGTTTCCGCGCCGGGGAGTTTGCCGTAAGAGTGCGGCACGGGGTCGCGCATGATGACTTCCGGCTCTTTGCCGAGCGCCTTGAGCAGCCAGTAGAGACCGAGTGACGATCCCAGACCATCGCCGTCGGGACGAATGTGCGAGGTGATGGCGAAGCGTCGCTTCGCCTCAATCAATTCGACGACTTGAACAAGCATAATTTCAAAAAGGGATGAGGGATAAGCGATGAGAGATGAACCGGAGAAACACTCAAGGGTTTGAATGCTTCTCTTCTTCATCCGTCATCTCTTATCCCTCATCCCTCATTTTCTCCTCTCCGGTTTCCGCGTCGGCGTCGGTGCTGCTGTTGGCCGCATCGGGTTGGGGAGCGTCGTCGTGTGCGAGTCCTCGGAGGAGTTCGTCCACGCGTGCGGCCTTTTCTTCGACGGTGTCGCGGATGAAATGTATTTCGGGCGCGTGCCGCAGATTCAGGTTGATGGCGAGTTGGCGTCGGACGTAGGGCGCGGCCTTGCGCAAGGCTTTCAGCGCGATGGTGGCTTCGTCCTCCGTGCCGCTCACGGTGACGAAAACCCGCGCCTCGCGCAGGTTGTCAGACATGCGCACGTCCGTCACCGTGGCGATCGACACCCGCGGATCGTCCAACTCATAGCCGACGATCTGCGCGATCTCCTCGCGCACATGCTCGGCAACTTTCTCCGGCCTTCGCATAAAACTGTGAGCGGTGAGCCGTAAGCAGCGAGCAGTTAAAAACTTTTCCTAACTGCTTCCTGCTTACGGCTTACTGCTGACTCCCTAAAGCTCCGTCGCCGCCACCTTCTCGACGACGTACGCCTCGATCTGGTCGCCGACCTTCACGTCGTTGAAGTTTTCGAGCGAGATACCGCACTCGAAGCCTTCGCGGACTTCGCCCACGTCGTCCTTGAAGCGACGCAGGCTGGCGATGCCGCCCTCCCACGCCACCACGCCGTCGCGGATGAGGCGCGCGCGCGCGTTGCGCCGGATCGTGCCGTCGATGACCATGCAGCCCGCCACCGTGCCTGCGCGCGGCACTTTGAACACGTCGCGCACTTCGGCCTTGCCGAGTATCTTCTCCGATTCAATCGCTTCGAGCATGCCGATCATGGCCGCGCGAATCTCTTCCTCTACCTTGTAGATGATCGAGTGGAGCCGGATGTCGACGTGTTCGAGTTTCGCCAGTTCCGCCGCACGCACTTCCGGCCTTACGTTGAAGCCGATGATGACGACCGCCGAATTTGACGCGCCCGCCTGTGTGGCCGAAGCGAGCAACACGTCCGACTCCGTGATCGCGCCGACGCCCGAACGCACGACGAAGACTTTCACGGCGTCCGTCGAAAGTTTCGTCAGCGTGCTCTTCAACACTTCGACCGACCCCTGCACGTCGGCCTTCAAGACGACGCGCAGTTCTTTGACTTCCTTCTCGCCGAGCGCTTCGATGCCGCGCTTCGTGGTTTGCAGGAGCGTGTTCTGGCGCGTCACCATCTGGCGGTGTTCCGAGATGTTCTGCGCGCGTGTGATGTCGTCAACCACCTGGAACGACTCGCCCGCCTGCGGCACGCCCTGTAGTCCGAGCACCTCGACCGGCGTCGCGGGACCTGCTTCCGTAATGCTCGCGCCCTTGTCGTCGAACATCGCGCGCACCTTGCCGAAGACCTGTCCGGCGATGAAAGGGTCGTGCACGCGCAGCGTCCCCTGCTGGACGAGGACGGTGGCGACCGAGCCGCGACCGCGATCCAGTTTCGCTTCGAGCACGACGCCGGAGGCGCGTCGCGTCGGGCTGGCGCGCAAATTGAGAATGTCGGTCGTGAGCAGGATGGTTTCGAGCAGGGTGTCGAGGTTCTCGCGCTTCTTCGCGGAAACTTCGACCATCTCGATGTCGCCGCCCCATTCGACGGGTTGCAAGCCATGACCCGCCAACTCCTGTCGCACGCGCGTAGGGTTGGCGTCAGGCCGGTCAATCTTATTGATGGCGACGATGATCGGCACGCCCGCCGCGCGCGAGTGCTCGATGGCCTCGATGGTCTGGGGCATCACGCCGTCGTCCGCCGCGACGACGAGCACGACCACATCGGTCGCCTTCGCGCCGCGCGCGCGCATCATCGTGAAGGCTTCGTGGCCGGGCGTGTCGAGAAAGACCACGCGCCGCATCTCTTCGGGGTTGTCGGGGTTCTTCACCTGCACGCTGTACGCGCCGATATGCTGCGTGATGCCGCCCGCCTCGCCCGCGGCCACGTCCGTCGCGCGGATGCCGTCGAGCAGGGAGGTCTTGCCGTGGTCAACGTGTCCCATGACGGTGACGACCGGCGCGCGCGGCAACTCCAGATCGTCCGCGCCCGTCTCGATCAACTCTTCAAACTCTTCTTCGACCTGCATCTCTTCAAACGGCACGAAGGTCACTTCGTAGCCGAAACGCTGGCCGAGATCGACGGCCACTTTGTTGTCGAGCGGCTGGTTGATCGTGGCGAAGACGCCGCGCTGCAAGAGAAGCGTCACCACGTCCTTCGGCTTGATGCCGATCTTCTCGGCAAACTCTTTAACGGTCGAGCCTTCGACGATGCGCGCCACTTTGGCCGTCCCGACCGCGCTGCCGCTGCCGCCGATGTTGAGCGAACCGGCGATGCGTTCTTCGAGCGTGAGGGCTTTGGGCGGCGTGACGAAATCGCGGTCGAAGCGTCCGCCGCGACCCTTGAAGCCGCCGCGCGCGTCTGCGCCGGCTGGGCCGCCCCGACCGCGTGCGCCACCCGCGCGTGAACGCGGCCTGCGCGCATCGGCGGGCGGGGTGTAGACGGTCTGCGGGTTCGCGCTCTCGCCCGGCGTGCCGGTGGCGCGTGGCGCGTTGCGGTCGCCGCCGCGCGCGCGTTCCGATTCGCGGCCACGCCGGTCGCGTTCGCGCGGAGTCGGTTGCACTGAAGGCGGCGGGGCGGGCGCATTCACGCGCTCGCCGGGTTTGACGCCCTGATTGAGAGCTTCCGCGCTCAGGC
>DASPJG010000244.1:0-7245 GCA_035628755.1 Pyrinomonadaceae bacterium | reverse complement strand
CTGGTCAGAGAGGTGACGACGCTGTATGCGGCGTTGGTGAGAGGAGAGGAGTCGCCGCTGGCGGAGTTGCCGATGCAATACGGAGATTATGCGGTGTGGCAGCGGGAGTATTTACGGGGAGAGGTGTTGGAGGAGCAGATGGGGTACTGGCGGGAGCGGCTGGGGGGAGAGTTGCCGGTGCTGGAGATACCTACTGACTTCCCTCGTCCCGCCGTGCAAAGTTTTCGTGGCGGTAAACAGCATCTGTTGTTGGAACTAGAGAGATCGCGCGCGCTCAAAGCGTTGAGCCAGCGCGAAGGCGTGACGTTGTTCATGGTGCTGCTGGCGGCGTTTCAGACGTTGCGTTACCGTTACTCTGGACAGACCGATCTCATCATCGGAACACCGATAGCCAATCGAAACCGGCACGAGACTGAGCAATTAATCGGCTTCTTTGTCAATACTCTGGCGATACGCAACGACCTGTCAGGCAATCCCACATTTCGTCAACTGTTGCGGCGAGTGAAGGAAGTAATGCTCGGCGCATATACGCATCAGGATGTGCCGTTCGAGAAGATCGTGGAGGTGTTGCAGCCGGAACGCAGTCTGAACCGGCAGCCGATATTTCAGATAATCATAACTCTGCAAAATGCACCCGGCGGCAAACTCGAACTCCCCGGGCTGCAACTCGACACAATCAAAAGAACGAGCAATATATCTAAATTCGATTTGACGGTGAACATAGTGAGCACCGGAGAGGGGCTTCGCATCGGCTGCGAATACAATACCGATCTGTTCCTGCCCGACACTATCAAACGTCTGCTGGAGCATTACGAGAGGTTGCTCGGCAGCATCGTCGCCCGGCCTGACGCTCCTTTGAACGAGCTTGGATTTCTGTCCGAGGCAGAACAGACGCTTCTCTTGCAGACAATTGATACAGAAGCTTTTGAAAGTGAGTTCTTGTTCTAAAGACTGTCGAAAGACCGTCATCGGCCAAACGTAAAAAATTCCGCATCCTCCCGTCTTCATCAGTCATTAACCCAAGCGTGCAGCATGATTCGGCGCGCACGCCCGTCTCTGCACGAACTGAACAAAGTCTGGCTTAAGGAGCAGCTCTATGAGTAACAGTAATAAACTCGATTGCATCGTTATCGGATATAACGAACTTCCCTTCGAGCAATATGAGAGTTTCCTGCGCAACTATGGGGAAGATTCGGAGGCTTACCGGGATTTAAAGTTCAGCTTCGTTAATGTGAACGGCTACAAGTTGGACTATATAAATTTGCTCAACCACGCGCTGAAGCTGGCCGGTCAGGATAGGGAAGGACTGGCCGCGTCGGCCAACTTCAAATCCGGCGACATCCCCAATCTCGCCGCCGTCTATCTGACGAATTATTTAAGAAGGCGTTCTTTCAAGGCCGAATACATTAATCTCTTCCAGCATGAAAAAGAGAAGTTGATCCGCTATCTGGCGCAAGACCCGCTGTGCGTCGCGATTACGACGACCTTCTACGTCGTGAACCTGCCGGTCAACGAGATGGTGGAATTCATCAGGCGGCACAACAGCAAGGTTAAAATCGTAGTCGGCGGCCCGCTCATCTCCAATCATGCACGGAACAACGAGAGCCACGCCTTTCGCGCCACACTCGACGATATGGGAGCCGATATTTACGTCGTCGAAGGACAGGGCGAAGAAACTCTCGCGGGCATTATCAAGGCTTTGAAACACGGCGGCGACCTCAGCGAAGTGCCGAACCTCGTGTATTTCGAGGATGGAAAGCTTCAGCGAACCAGAGTCGTCCCGGAGAATAGCTCGCTCGACGAGGAGCACATTGACTGGCGGTCTTTCCGTGATGAAGACCTCGGCAGCACGATTCAAACCAGAACCGCGCGAAGCTGCGCCTTCAAGTGCTCTTTCTGCAATTATCCGACGAGGGCGGGCGCGCTTTCGCTGGCGAGCATCGAGACGGTCGCCAGCGAACTCGATTCGATGCTCGCGCTCGGCAACGTCAAGAACGTCGTGTTTATCGACGATACGTTCAACGTCCCTTTTCCGCGATTCAAAGACCTCTGCCGCATGATGATCGAGAAACGCGCTGGCTTCAACTGGTTCTCTTATTTTCGTTGCAGTAACTCTGATGAAGAAGCGATTGAGTTGATGGCGAAGAGCGGTTGCAAGGGAGTCTTTCTCGGCATCGAGTCCGGCTCGCCCACCATCCTCGCGAATATGAACAAGGCCGCCACGATTGAAAAATATAGCAAGGGAATCGAAATGCTACGCGCGTATGGAATTATGACCTTTGCTTCTTTCATCGTCGGTTTTCCCGGGGAGACTGATGAAACCGTCGCTGAAACCATCAACTTCATCAAGGAAAACAAGCCGGACTATTATCGCGCCCAAATGTGGTATTGCGAGCCGGGCACGCCCGTTCAACTCGAACGCGCCAAGTACAACATCGAGGGAGAAGGGTTCGTCTGGAGCCACAACACGATGGACAGCCTCGAAGCGATGGATCACATTGACAGGCTGTTTTTATCCATCACGGAGTCGGAGTGGTTGCCGCAGTGGTCGTTCGACTTCTGGACGATTCCGTACCTGCTCGGGCGCGGCATCGGTCTGGCAGAGTTCAGGAACTTCATGACGCAGGCCAACCAGTTGTTGAAACTCGACATCGCCTCGATCTCACCGGCGCAAAAGAGCGCCCTTCAACAAGAGTATATGCAGAACCTCGTGAGCGTGGTTAAAGACTGGCCTCTCGCCTGATGTTCTGGTAAGGCCACGAAAGAGAGCACAATGAGCAACACAAATCTACAGTTTCTCGACGAGCCACTCGGAGCGGAAAAAGACTACTGGATGCGGAAGCTCTCCGGTTGTGTGAGCCACTCGCTGGTTCCGTTTGACTTCAAGAGGCCGCGCGTCTTCGACCCCGCCGTGGATGTGGTTCATCTGGACATTGCGCCGGATGTGCAGGAACAGTTGCGTAAAGTCTGCCAGAGCAAAGAGCCTCTGATTTTCACTGTTCTGGTGACGGCCTTGAAAGTGTGCTTGCACAAGTATACGGGCATCCCCGATGTCGTCGTGGGCACACCCATATACGAGGGCTACAGGGAGATGTCCTCGCTCAACAAGGTGCTGGCATTGCGCGACGAAGTGAACCCTGATAGTACGCTCCGGCAACTGCTGCAAGCGGTGAAGACCACCATCTCCGAAGCTTACGCCAATCAAAAATATCCTTTCGAGCGAATCCTCAACCTGCTTCACATCGAGTCGCCTGAAAACCAAGAGCCGTTGTTTAGCAGCATGGTTTTCTGGGACAGCAGCGATAACAGAGCGAATACCGCTCATCTCAAACACGACATCTCCGTCGTCTGCTCGCTGCATCCTGAAAGCAGTCGGCTCGGGGTTACCCTCGAATACCGGCCATATCTTTATCAAAAAAGGACGATTGAGGTTTTAGGCGAGTACTTGCAAAGGGTGTTGCGAGCCATTCTCTATGCGCCTGATACGCAGATCGGCGAACTCGACATGCTCTCGCCGGAGAAAAGACAGGAACTGTTATTCGATTTCAATCACACGTCAAAAGACTATCCGCGCAAACCGGTTCATGTCCTTTTCGAGGAGCAGGTCGAGCGAACTCCCGCCGCCGTGGCTGTCCGGTTTATGGAGCACTCGCTGACCTATGAGCAGTTGAACAGCCGGGCTAACCGTCTGGCGCACTATCTACAGGACTTGGGTGTTAAGCCCGGCGTGCTGGTTGGGATTTGCATGGGCTATTCGCTCGATACTCTGGTAGGGCTACTTGGCGTTCTCAAATCCGGCGGCGCGTATGTCCCGCTCGACCCCTTTTACCCGTTGGATCATCTGGCCTTTATGCTTGAGGATTCAGCCGTGCCCATCCTACTGACGGAGCAGAGCATGCTCGACCATCTCCCTCCTCATCAAGGCTATACCATCTGTCTCGATGCCGATGCCGCTCTCTTCGCCTCCTTCTCTACACTCAACCCCGACTCCTCTTCGCTCTCCTCCTCGCTCCCCGCCTATCTCATCTATACTTCCGGCTCCACTGGCCGTCCCAAAGCCGTCATCATCCCCCACTCCGCACTCGTCAACTACATCTCCTGGGCCATCGACTTCTATCTCCGCCAACGCCCCCTCGTCGCCGCCCTCTACTCCTCGCTCTCCTTCGACCTCACCGTCACCTCCATCTTCGTCCCCCTCCTGAGCGGCAACTCGCTGGTCGCCTATCGCAAGTCCGCCTCCGACTCTCCCCTCCTCGACATCATCCGCGAGAACCAGGTTGACCTCCTCAAGCTGACTCCTTCGCACCTCACGCTCATCAAAGACCTCGACCTGCGCCACAGCCGCCTCCGGTGTCTGATCGTCGGCGGCGAAGCGTTGGAGACCGAGTTGGCCGCCCGCATCAGCGATTGCTTCGGCGGCGACATCGACATCTACAACGAGTACGGGCCGACCGAAGCCACGGTCGGCTGCATGATCTACCGGTACGACCGCACGCGCGACGTGCGCGCCGGCGTGCCCATCGGACGCCCCATCGCGAACACGGAAATCTACCTGCTGGACGAGCGGCGGCGCGCCGTGGGCGAAGAGATGTGGGGCGAGTTGTACGTGGCGGGAGCAGGACTGGCCGACGGCTACCTGCATCAGGAGGAGATGACGGCGCGGCGGTTCGTCGCGCACGTGCTGCGTCCGGGCGAGCGGATGTACCGGACGGGGGACGTGGCGCGCCGGTTGAGCAGCGGAGAGATGGAGTATGTGGGACGGGGCGACGAGCAGGTGAAGTATCACGGGTACCGGGTGGAGTTGGCGGAGATCAGCGCGGCGTTGAACAAGCATCCGCAGGTGCGCGACAGCGTGGTGCGGTTGCTGCGGGACGAGCGCGGAGACGAGGTGCTGGTGGGATATTACGTGTCGCGGCAGGAGTTGGACGGAGGGGAGTTGAGAGAGTTTCTGGAGCAGGAGATGATCCGGGAGACGATTCCGGGGCTGCTGGTACATCTGAAGAAGATGCCGTTGACGATGAACGGGAAGATCAACTACGAGGAGTTGCCGGGGGTGGAGGAAGCGCGGGGGCGGGTGCGGAAGGAGAAGGTGGGAGCGCGGACGACGACGGAGGAGATCGTGGGAGGGATCTACGAGGAGGTGCTAGGGGTGAAGGGAGTGAGCATGCAGGAGAGTTTCTTCGAGTTGGGGGGACACAGTCTGCTGGCGACGCAAGTGGTGTCGCGGGTGCGGGAGGTGTTCGGGGTAGAGGTGGGGTTAAGGGAAGTGTTCGGGAAGCCCACCGTGGCCGGGCTGAGCACTTATATTGATGAATTGTTGCAGGCTGAGCAGGAAGAAATCAAGAAGATTCAGCAAGTGTTAGAAAATCTGGAAAAGTTATCCGAGGAAGAAGTAAGGGTGCTGCTCGACAAAAATGAGAATAGCGAGGACGCTTAAGATACGTCCCTTCCAGCCATCGGCAAATCCCGCCCATCGCTCATCAGGTATCAGATAATTGCCATCATCCCGCTTCGTCATATCTCATCAGGCAGAGGATAAGATTGTCGGCCATCTCATAAAGCCTTCCACTTTGCTTAATGCAGAGGAGAGTTTGTCATGATGGATATTCATAAACACCTATCAAAATTTTCTCCCGATAAGCGCAAACTTCTTGAGGCCATCCTCAAAAAAGAGGGACTAAAAACGTCTCAATTGCCGATTGTGCCATGCGACAGAAAATCTAACCACATACCGCTGTCGTATGCGCAGCAACGGCTATGGTTCATCGATCAATTAGAGCCGCACAACACTCTCTATAATATCCCGCTCGCCATCCGTCTCTCCGGCCATCTCAACATCGAGGCACTGGCAGCGACATTCACAACGCTTTTTGCGCGACACGAAGTCTTACGCACGACCTTCGCCACGCATGAAGGCCAACCCGTGCAGGTCATCTCGCCGCCTGCCCCGGTCTCGTTTCCCCTCGAAGACCTCAGCGGGCTCTCTCCAGATGCGCGTGAGCATGAAGCGCAACGACTTGCCCGCGAAGAAGCCAGCCTCCCCTTCGACCTGTCGCAGGGGCCGTTGCTCAGAGTGCGCCTTCTACGACTGGCGGCAGATGAATATGTGGTGTTGCTGACCATGCATCACATCATCAGCGATGGCTGGTCGCTCGACATTCTTAGTCAAGAGGTCGCCGCACTCTACGAAGCCTACGTGCGTGGTGAAGCATCTCCGCTGCCGGAGTTGCCGATTCAGTATGCCGATTATGCCGTCTGGCAGAGAGAGTATCTTCAGGGCGAAGTCCTCGAACAGCAGATGCAGTACTGGCGCACTCAACTCGGCGGTCAACTTCCTACGCTGGAACTCCCCACCGACCATCCTGCGCCAACCACCCCCTCGCATCGCGGCGCGCGCCAGAGCTTTGTCCTCGCAGCCGACACCGTCGAGCGATTGCGCGCCCTGTGCCGGAGCGAAGGGGCAACCCTCTTCATGGTGCTGCTGGCCGCCTTCAAGACGCTGCTCTATCGCTACACGGGCGAGGAGGACGTGGTCGTCGGCACGCCCATCGCGGGGCGCACGCGCGGAGAAGTGGAAGGCTTGATCGGGTTCTTCGTCAATACGCTGGTGTTGCGCACAGAGGTGCGCGGGGAGTTGAGTTTCAGGGAATTAATCAGGCGGGTGAGAGAAGTCTGTTTAGGAGCATATGCGCATCAGGACGTGCCGTTCGAGAAAATCGTGGAGGAGTTACAGCCGGAGCGGAGTTTGAGCCGGACGCCTTTGTTTCAGGTGATGTTCGTGTTGCAGAGCGAGGGGAAGAGAGCGGAGAGCGAAGGCGAGGAGATGCCGGGGCGGGAGCGGATAGGCGTGGGCAACGAGACGGCGCGCTTTGATTTAACGGTGACGATGGTGGAGGCGGGAGGAGAACTCAGAGGGGTCTTGAGATACAAGCGGGATGTATACAGTGCAGCGCAGATGGGGCGGATGGCGGAGCACCTGCGGCGGATGTTAGAGGCAGTGGCGGAGGGCGGAGGAGAGCAGCGGCTGAGGGAGTTGGAGATGCTGAGCGCGGCGGAGCGGCGCGAGGTGGTGATTGAGTTCAATGAGACGGCGAGAGCGTATGAGTCGGAGAGTTGTCTGCATGAGATGTTCGAGGCGCAGGTGGCGCGCACTCCAGAGGCGGTGGCGGTAGTCTCCGAAGCGGAAGAGATCAGTTATCAGGAGTTGAATGCCAGAGCCAATCAACTGGCACATTATCTACAGGA
>DASPJG010000243.1:0-3852 GCA_035628755.1 Pyrinomonadaceae bacterium | reverse complement strand
AGATACTTTCGAGATTCGTCTCCGACAGCAGGTACAGGTTTTCCGCCGCGACGCCCAGCCGTTCGCCGCGCATCTTGATCTGCCGCTCCGACTCTTCACCCGAAATATAGAGCACGCGCGCGCCGCTCGCGCTCAGCTTGTCCGCCACTTCGAGCAGCAGCGTTGATTTCCCGATGCCCGGATCGCCGCCGATGAGGACGAGGCTTCCCGGCACGATGCCGCCGCCGAGCACGCGGTCAAACTCCGTGATGCCTGACGAGACGCGCACGTCGTCCTGCGATTCGATGTCGGCAAAGGCGACGGGCTTCGCTTCGCGCGCGTGCAGGCTGCCGCCGCGCGCCGCCGCGCCTTTCGGGACGGCGCGCGCGCGTTCCTCGACAAACGTGTTCCATTCGCCGCACGCCGGGCACTTGCCGAGCGGCTTGGACGACTGCTTGCCGCAACTCTGACAGACGTAAACCGTCCCCGTTCCCTTCGCCACTTCCTATCCCTTCTGTTCTAAAAATTCCCGAATCTTCTCTGCCGGACGACCGACGATGGCGCGCTCGCCCCGCTCGACGATGGGGCGTTGCATGAGTTCCGGGTGCGCGACGAGGAGGGCGATGGCTTCTTCATCCGTGAGTTCGCGCCCGTCTGGATTCAACTCGCGGTAGAGGGCTTCTTTCGTGCGCACGAGTTCGCGCGGCGCGACGTTCAACTTGGCGACGAGTTGGCGCAGTTTCTCTTCGCCGGGCGGCGCGGTTATGTAATTAACTTTCTCGAATTCGATGCCGCTCGCACGGAGCAGGCGGTCGGCCTCGCGGCACGTGCTTCAAGTCGGTTTCTCGTAGATCGTGATCTTGTCTTCGTTCATCTCGCCCCTCCTGCGCGCCTGCCACGCGAAGCGTTGCGGCGTGCTTCGCGCGCGGCGCAAGCATTAGCCGTCCAGCGTCAGTGGTCTTCGGCCTTCTCTTCGATTTCGAGGATGTCGCCTTCGGTGAAGAGGTAGGTGCGCATGTGTTTGTCGAAGGCGGGGCTCATGCGGCGCAGGTATTCGAGCGCCATCATGGCGTGCTCGATCTCTTCGTCGCGGTTGTGTTCGAGGATGCGGCGCAGTTGATCGTCCGTCGTCACTTCGGCGCGCTGGTTGTACCAATCAACCGCCTCTAACTCCTCCTGCACGGACTTGACGGCGCGCGAAAAATTCAACGTCCGCTCGCTCATTTTCTCGTAACTCTCATGCCACTCTGCGCTGGTTGCCACGTGGTTTTTCCTCCTGACAGTGCGGGGCTGAAAACTTCGCCTCATCCTACCTTAGTCTCCGAGTCAAAGTCTAAAGCCGGAAACTTCGCCGGGAACAAGATGCGCCGGGGCGGGGTCTAACCTTATCGAGTCCGCTCGTTTGAGACCCGTCGGCACCGGCACAGAGAGGACTAAAAGTTATGTTCACACAATTGATCGAATCCGGCTCACACAAAAAAGACATGGCGCGGCGCGGGCGTTTTTTTGTCGGCACGCTCGGTATCTACGGCTTGCTCCTGCTCGTCGCAGGCGTGGCGAGCGTCTACGCCTATAACGAGCACCTCGGCGATCAGGACTTGGAAGTCACGCTCATCACGCTGCCCGTTCAGGCGGCTCAGGTCGAGCGCGACCAGATAGTTCGTACCCGCCCGAAATACACGCCGGGCGGGGGCAGCACGGGCGACGTGATCCGCACGGAAATTATCGCCGACACGGATAGCCCGTTGATCCCTAACAAGATTTCCACCCACGCCGCGCCGCCGCCTTCGCCTCCCGGGGCGAAACTCGGCGATAGAAATATCGGCGATGGAGTCGCTATCGGCCCGCCGGGCAACACTTCCGGCAGCCCCGGCCCGCCCGCCTCGGGCATCATCGTGCCCGCCGCAACCGAGCCTGATCCGCTGCCGCCGCCGCGCGTGAAACCGACGCCCGCGCCCGTAAAACCGCCCGAACAGGTGAGACTTTCAAGCGGCGTGATCAACAGCAAAATCATCACCAAGCCCGCGCCCGCCTACCCGGTGCTCGCCAAACAGGCGCGCGTGCAGGGGCAGGTTACGGTGGAGATTCTGATTGACGAGCAAGGCCGCGTCGTGTCGGCGCAGGCGACGAACGGCCACCCGCTCCTGCGCATGGCCGCACAACAGTCTGCCTATCAGGCGCGCTTTTCGCCAACCTCACTTTCCGGTCGCCCCGTCAAAGTGTCCGGCGTTATCACTTATAACTTCATTCTTAATTAGATCACACAGAAAGGAGTCTTCGGAGAGCACACAGCAAAACTCAGGAAGGTACGAACGTCAAACAAGGGCGAGGGGAAAGGAGCAGGGCTGTGGAAAGAGCCGGAAAGCATTTTCGACGCGCGCAGCTTTGCTTCCGACCCTTGCCTTTAATCCTTTCCCTGTTTCCCCTCCGCCTTCAACCTCCTCGGCACGCGCGCGCTGATGCCACAGGTGATTTCATAAGAGATCGTGCCAGCGATTTTGGCGATCTCTTCGGCGGTGATAGAGAGTTCGCCGTCCGCGCCGATGAGCGTCACTTGATCTCCGCGTTCGACGCCCGGCACGCCGGTCACGTCCAGCAGCGTCAAATCCATCGAAATGCGACCGACGACGGGCGCATAGCGACCGCGCACGATGACGCGCCCCCGATTCGAGAGAGCGCGCGCATAGCCGTCGTGATAACCGATGGGCACGGTGGCGACGAGCGTTGGGCGCGTCGCCTCGAACGTGCAGCCGTAGCCGAGCGTCTCGCCTGCCGCGATCCACTTCAACAGGATGATCCGCGAGCGCACGCTCATCACCGGACGAAACTCCGGCAGGCCATCCTCCTGCATCGGCTGTAGCACGTCGCGCCAGAGGCCGTAGAGCACGCCGCCCGGTCGCACCATGTTGCCGCGCGTCGCCGGGTGTGCGAAGGTCGCCGCCGAGTTGGCCATGTCAAAGAGGGTCGGCGCATGTCCAGCCGCGCAGAACGCATTACGCGCCACCCCAAAACGCTTCAACTGCTCCCCTGTGAAAGAGTCGCGCGCCGCATCGTCGGCAGCGGCGAAGTGCGTCATCAAGCCGTCCACGCGGAGGTTTGCGAAGTTTTTAATCGTGCGTGCAAACTCCGGCGCATCTTCGCTGCGCACGCCGAGCCGCCCCATCCCCGTGTCTATCTTGACGTGGACATCCGCGACGATGCCCGCATCGCGCGCCGCGCGGTCGAACGCCTCCGCCATATCGAGCCTGTAAACGACGGGCGTAAGCCGGTGTTTGACGAGCGCGCCCGCCTGACCCTCCCAGAATCCTTCGAGACAGAGTACCGGCTGCTTGACGCCCGCGCCGCGCAACTCGATGCCCTCCTCCGGCAACGCGACGCCGAACCAATCCGCGCCCTCCGCCGCCAGCCGCCGCGCGCACGCCGCCGCGCCGTGCCCGTAGGCATCGGCCTTCACCACGGCCATCACTCTGACTTCGCGCCCGACCGTGCGGCGCACCGCCCGGAAGTTCGCGGCGAGCGCATCGAGATCGATCTCAGCCCACGTCGGACGGCGGGCGCGCGTCTCCCCGTCGTCGGCGTCTGTTTTTTGCGTCCGTTCTGTGTCCTGCATGATTCATAAAGCGAAGTCCCGCGAGCGACGTTTGAATCAGAACATTCAAACGTCGCCACGGGACAAAAAAACTTTGACCTCCGCCCGCCAGCCTGCGACCGCCCTACTCTTTCCACATGTTCTCGAAGCGCGTGAATTCTTTGAGGAAGGCCAGTTGCACCGTGTCGGTCGGGCCGTTGCGCTGCTTGGCGACGATGACCTCGGCGATCCCTGCGTTCTCTTCGGTGCGGTTGTATTGCTCCTCGCGGTAGATGAAGGCGACC
>DASPJG010000242.1:0-4841 GCA_035628755.1 Pyrinomonadaceae bacterium | reverse complement strand
TTCGGCAACGAGGCGGTCGGGGCTGACGAGCAGGGTGTTGCCCGCGAAGGCCGAGAAGGACTGGTAAGGCGAATCGCCGTAGCCTGTGGGGCCGAGCGGAAGCACTTGCCAGAGGCTCTGCCCGCTCGCGGCGAGAAAATCTATGAAGCTGTAAGCCTCTTCGCCGAGATCGCCGACGCCGTAATGCCCCGGCAGGCTGGTCGGATGCAGCAGGACGCCGCTCGAACGTGAAAAACTCACAGACGAACCCCTTAAATACAGAGATGGGCAGAGCTAATTTCGTGTATCTCGCTTGCGACTACTTTTACAACAGAGGCTGCGTATCATCAAGCCGTTCGCCCCGCACGCCCTAACGCGCAACTGGCCGGGAAACGCTATAAGCGACCGCCGTGCGCGCCGGAACTTCAAAACTGATCTGGCCGCCCGAGACGCGCGCGCGCGCGGTTGCCACGATGAGCGGCACGAGTTCCGCGCCGTCGCCGACGCTGGCGAACGCCGCGGGCGCAACGATCTTCTTTGGCGCGACGGCGCGATTGAAAGCGAGCACAATCGTCTCATCATCGGTTTCGCGCGCGAAGGCGTAAACGTCTTCGTCGGAGAAAAGATCAATGAGGCGACCGTGGCGCATGGCGGCGTGCTCGCGCCGTAGTTTCAGCCAGTCGCGCGTCCACTCGAACATGCGCTGCTCGCGCGCGTGGCGTCCGCTCTTGTCGAAAGCGTTGCGCGTGTCGCCGGGGAAGCCGCCGGGAAAATCGCGCCGGTTGTCCGGGTCGTCGCCGCCTTCCATGAAAATCTCGTCGCCGTAGTAAAGCTGCGGGATGCCGCGCACGCTGAAGAGAAACGCGTGATGCAGCATCGAGCCTTCGAGCGTCATGCCTTCGATGGAGGCGATGCGGCGCACGTCGTGGTTGCCCGTCATCGAGACGAGCCGCGCGGCGTCCGGGTAGAGCGAGTCGTTCCTGAGCATCGAGCGGAGCGCGCTCGCCGGGGCTTTGTGCGCAAACACGTCGAGCGACGTTTGCCACAGCGGGAAGTCGAAGAGCGCGTCGAGTTCGGTGTCCGTGCCGTCCCAACCCTTGCGCCCGCCCATGAAGTAAGAGACGTGGATGGGGTCGCGGTCGAACACTTCGCCGACCATCCACATGCGCGGGTACTGTCGACGCAGGGCGACCGAGAGGTCCCGTATGAAGGCGCGCGGCATGTACTGGATGGTGTCCTGCCGGATGCCGTCCATGCCCGTGATGCCGATCCACCAGAGCGCGTTCTGGATTTCGTAGCGCGCCACTTCCGGCTCTTCCTGATTCATGTCGGGAAGATCGTCGGAAAACCAGCCGTCGAGCGTAGGGCGACGCGCGGCGTCGGAGGCGTGCGGCGAGAGCAGGAGATCGCCGCGAAAAGGGTTTTGCGTGTGGGCGGCGAGCGTGCCGTGAAACCAGTTGTCGAGCGGCGGGTCTGCGACCCACGGATGTTGCGAGCCGATGTGGTTCGCCACCTGATCCTGAATGATCTTGATGCCGGACGCGTGCGCCTTTGCCACTAGCTCGCGCAGCGTCTCCATGTCGCCGAAGCGGTCTTCGACGGCGTAATAATCAACGGCGTGATAGCCGTGATAATAGGTGTTCGGGCACCACGGCTTGTCGCATGCGTTGATGCCATTCCAGTTGTCGTACCACGGGTTGAGCCAGAGAGCGGTGACGCCCAACTCTTTGAGATAGGGCAGGCGGTTGATGATGCCGCGCAGGTCGCCGCCGTGGAAGGCGCGCGGATTCTTGCGGTCGGTCGCGGCGCGCGGCGCACCGGCAGGCACGTCGTTCGACGGGTCGCCGTTCGCAAAGCGATCCGGCATGATCAGGTAGATCACGTCGTCGTTCGTGATGCCTTGAAAGTGCGTCGCCGGGTCGAGCACGACGTTCAGGCGAAAGGGGATCAAAGTCTTCCCGCTTCGCGTCTCCAGCGTGAGCGGGTAATCGCCGGGCGCGGCAGTCGGGCTGATGTGGACGTTGACGAAGGCATACGTGCCAGCCGCGTTGGTGACGACCGCGCCGGTTTCTGTTCCCGCGCGCGTGGGCGTGACGCGCGCGCCATGCAGGTTTGCGCCGCGCACGAGCAGGCGCACGGGGTTGACGGTGTGCGCCGCCCACCATGAAGGCGGTTCGACTTTCGAGACGACGGGGGCGGCAGAATTTTGCGCGCTCGCGGCGAGACAGGGGAGCGCGAAGATGACGAGGACGAAAGACAGTGCGAGCAGCTTGGCGGACTTTGTAAGTAGCATGCGCTTGGCGTCGTTCCTCGAAAGCCTGTTGGCGGGCGGTGTCAGTTACTTGCCTTTGAACGTTCGCACGAGAGCGGCGAGCGCGGCGATCTCGGATTTGGAGAGTTGTTCGCCGAAGGCCGGCATCCGGTGCTGGCCGCGCCCCTCGCGGATCGAAGTGGTCAGGCGTTGAACGGTCGGGCGTTCTTTCTTCCACCACCCGGCGTCGGTAAAATTCGGAGCGGCGTAGGCTCTGCCCATCATCGTCTCCCCGCGCCCGTCCGAGCCGTGGCAACGCGCGCAGTTGTTCGCGTACAAAACTTTCGCCCGCGCCCGTTGCTTGCTCGACATTTTTTTCTGCGCCGCCGGTGCGCCGACAGCGTGGCGACCGAAATGGCCGCCGCCCGACACGATGGCGACGAGCAGCAACATCAACAGAGCCGCGGTTGACTTCCCTCTTCTTCCCATAACCATTCCTTTAGAGCCTCTTCAAACCCGCCGGATTTAGCGCGGCGGTTTAACGCCTTCGCCCGAAACGGAGGCGGGCAGGGGCGCGGGCGCAGCCGTGTCTTCGACACTCATGCCGGTCGTCGTGGCGTCGCCGCCGAGCGGCGTCGGAGCATGTTTGCGCGCTTCTTCAAAACGCTTGAAGATGGCGAGTTCCCGATCCGCGTCGGCCTTGCGCTTGAGGCGCGAGTAAGCGGTGAAGAGTTGATAGTGGACGCCGGGATCGTCTGGGTTCAAAGCCGCGCCGCGTTCGAGGAGCGGCACGGCTTCCTCGTAGCGTCTCAATTTCACCAGCAGGCGACCCAGATCGTGGTGCGCGGCGAAGTTCTTCGCATCGAGCGCGATGGCCTGCCGCAGCAGACGTTCCGACTCCACAACCTCGCCGCGCTGGTTGGCGATGTAGCCGAGGTTGGTGAGCACGTCCGGGTTATCGGGTTGCAGCGCGAGCGAACGCTTGAAGGCGGCGATGGCGTCGTCGTAGTGGCCTTCGGCGCGCGCCGCGTAGCCGATCAGGTAATGGAGATTCGGATTGTCGGGAAAACGCTTCAACGCCGCCTCGAACACTTCGCGCGCGATCTGGTAGTGCTGGCTGCGAAAGTTCGCAACGCCGAGACGGATGTGATAGATGAGTTTCGCGGCGTCCTGTTCGACGGCGCGCCGGTAAAACGGGATCGCCTCGGCGGCGGCGCGCCGCTTGAGCAACTCTTCTCCGATCATGAAATTCGCTTCGGCGAACGACGGGCGCAGGGCGAGCGACTTGCTCCACAGGTCAATCGCTGCCTGCGCTTCGTTGCGCGCGGAGGCGATGAGGCCGAGACGATAGTAGGGTTCGGCGGCGGCGGGCGAAAGCTCGGAGGCCGCACGCAGGGCGCGCGTCGCTTCGTCGAGACGGTCGAGATTGTAGAGCGCAACGCCGAGGTTGTAGAGCACCTCGAAGGTCTGCGGGCGGAGCGCGTTGGTGCGCTCGAAGAGTGGGACGGCGCGTGCGTATTCGTGGGCTTCGGCGAGGCTGAGCGCGAGCGTGAACAGGACGCGCGGATCGTCTCCCGCAAGTTGCTCCACGCGCGCGGCCATGCGCGCCGCATCCTCGCCGCGCCCGTCGTGCGCGTAGGCGTTGGTGAGCGTGAGCAGGAGCGCGAGATCGGCGGACGGCGTGGCAGCGGGCGCAGCAGCAGTAGCAGTTGTTGTTGTCGCAGCGGGAGCGGCCACCCCGGCGGCGCGTTCGAGCAGGGGGATGGCGCGCTTGTAGTCGCCGCGCGCGGCGTAGAGCGCGCCGAGGTTGAAGACGGCGAAGGCGTTCGCGGGCGCGACCTTGAGCGCGGCCTCAAAACTCTCGATGGCCTGTTCGACGCGATTCGTGCGCGAGAGCAGCACGCCGAGATTGGCGAGCGAGGCCGCATGCTGCGGCGAGACGGCGAGCGCGGCGCGATATTCGCTCTCGGCCTCCGTTGCGCGACCGATCTGATCGAGTATGACGCCGAGGAGAGAGCGTGCGTCGGCATCGCGCGGCGCGACGGCCACGACTTTGCGCGCCGCCGCCTCCGCTTCGACGAGTTTGCCTGACTGCAACAGCGCGGAGGCTTCGCGCAATAAAGCCCCTGCCTGCGCGTTGCGGCGCGGCGGCGCGGCTGGTTGTTTTGCCGCCGTGGACTGTCTCGCCGCCGGGCGGTTTTGCGTCGCGTGAGCGAGAGACGGCGAGCAGAGTCCGGCGAGCGCGAGGCACGCAAGGATGCGGGGCGCACGAAACAGGCCGCGACGAGGAAAGCTGTGTGTGTGGCGTGGGTAAAGCATCGAATCAACAACCGGAAGTTTCGAGCGGTTGCCCGTCGCTCCGGCACATATTCCGCTTGAGGCGGTGTTAAAGATTAACGTCCGTGGACACTGAACTCAAGCGTCGCCGCGAGGACGGACGCGAGGGCTATAAAGTAAACGAGTGGCGAGCGGTAGTGCATGCTCGCCACTCGTTTGCAACTCACCGGCAGAGAGCCGCCGTTTAGAAGAGGAGCTTGATCGCAAACTCCATCTGACGACGACGCTGCTCGCTGATGTCCCTACCGAAATCGCCCGCGTTGTTGATGTCGCC
>DASPJG010000241.1:0-3052 GCA_035628755.1 Pyrinomonadaceae bacterium | reverse complement strand
CGAGTTCGGTTTCACACGGCTGTCCCATCACGCGTTTCCGCCGCATCAACGTTCTCAACACCGCCGCCCGCTAGCGCGGGAGAAGGATCACAAAGCCCATGCTCTTGACCGAGAAGGAAGCGCGCGCCATCACCAACCGGGTGCTTTCCTTTGTGAAAGCCGACGACGCCACCGTGAACCTCAACAGCGAGCGGATGGCGCATCTCAGGTTCGCCGTCAACAATTTCCTGACGAGCGGCGTGCGCGATAACCGCAGCATGAGCATCACCGTCTGGATCGACGGCAAACGCGGCGCGGCCTCGACCAACGACACAGACGACGCATCGCTGCGCGAGGCCGTCGAGCAGGCCGAGCGGCTCGCGCGCCTCGCCCCGGTTGACCGCGAGTACCTGCCGACGCTCGGGCGACAAACTTACAAGCCCGTCAACGCCTACACGGAAGCGACGGCGAACATCTCTCCGGCGGCGCGCGCGCGTGCGGTCGGCGTGATCCTTGCCGAAAGCCAGCGGGCGCAGGTCGTCAGCGCGGGCTTTCATCAGGCACGCACGCAGGCCGGTGCGTTCGCAACGAAAAACGGGAACTTCGCGTTCGAGCGGAGAACCACCGTCGGCCTCTCCGTGACTTCGCGCACGACAGACGGCGCGAGTTCCGGCTACTTCCAACGCAACCACTTCGATGTCGCCAAACTCGACACCGGGCGCATCGCGCGCGAAGCGATCCGCAAGGCTCTCGAAGGGCGCGGCGCGCGCACGCTCGACGCGGGCGCGTACACCGTCATCCTCGAACCGCAGGCCGTCGCAGACCTCCTCGACTCGATGAGTTTCGACGCACGCAGCGCGGAAGAGGGGCGCAGCCCCTACTCCGTACCCGGCGGCAAGACGCGCCTCGGCGAACGGATTTTCGACGAGCGCATCAACATCTACAGCGACCCGTGGCACGCGGAACTTCCCGGCACGCAGGCGGCGCAGGCCGGAATTCCCGCCGAGCGCATTTATCTCGTCAAAAACGGCGTGCTCGAAAAATTGACCTACACGCGTTTCTGGGCGCAGCAGCGAAAGACCGAGCCGACGCCCGGCCCCGTCAATTTCATCCTTGAGACCGCCGCCGCGCGCTCGTCAATGCAAGAGATGATCCGCTCGACGCGTCGCGGCCTGCTCATCAGCCGTTTCTGGTACATCCGCTCAACCGACCCGCGCACGGCCTCGCTCACCGGCCTCACGCGCGACGGCGTCTGGTACATCGAAGACGGAGAGATTCGCTACCCGGTCAAGAATTTTCGTTTCAACCAATCGATCATCGCGATGCTCGCGCCCGGCAATGTCGAGATGATCGGGGCGTCCGAGCGTGTCGGAGACAGAGACGGCGGCTCGCTGCTGCCCGCGCTCAAACTCAAGGCGTTCAACTTCACTTCACAGTCAGAGGCCGTCTGAGCTTGCCGGGTGAAACGAAGCGGCATCAACGCTCATCGCCCGCATCTTCGCGGTCTTATTTCAGGCGGGGCAGGCCGAAAAATTTTCTTGCGATTTTTTTCCGGTCAAGGCGATAATCGGCGCGCTCAAGTGGTCTGTTTATTATCAATTCATTTATGCCGCCCGGCATTTAATAGTAGACCAGCAGAAGCCCCATAATATTTGCAAAGCAATTACCCCAACACCAGAAAACGAAATTGCCGGACGCGCTTCAAGTGCTTCCTGCTCGGCGCGCTTCTCTTTGGCCTGACGCCGCACGCGCAAGGTCTGCCGGAGGCGAACGCGCCCGCCGCGCCGCGCCTGCCGGACTTTCATGCCCAGACGTGGACAACCGAACAGGGCTTGCCCGGCGACACCGTGCGCGCCGTTCAACAGACGCGCGACGGCTATCTTTGGATTGCGACGCAAGCGGGATTGACGCGTTTCGACGGCGTGCGCTTTCACGTCTTCAACCAGCAGAACGTCAAAGAGTTTCGCACGAACGAGTGTTCCGAGTTGCTGGAAGACGCATCAGGCCAACTCTGGATCGGGACAATCGGCGGCGGCCTCTTGCGTTACGCGGCGGGGAAATTCACCGCCTACGGGCGCGCGGAGGGGCTGCCGACCGATGTCGTCATACATCTCTTCGCAGACCGCGCGGGTCGGCTCTGGATCACCTCTTACGAAAGCCTGACCGTGTTCGACGGAGAGAAGTTCACCACCTTCAGCACCGCCGACGGTGGCCGGAGCGTCTATGCCCTCCCGTTCTACGAAGACGAAGCGGGGCGCGTCTGGTTCTACACGTCGCGCGGCCCGGATTTCGCCAAGAGTTCCGCGCTCGGCTTCTACCAGAACGGGCGGCTGCACACGGGCGAAGAGGCGGCGCGCCTCTTCCCACACAAGTTTGCGACCAACTCCACGGGCGGTCTCCCCACGCGCGATGCGTTCTGGGTGCTCTCGCCGGAGACGGAGACGCTCACGCGCGTGCCCTACGCGCCGGGCGGCGCGCCCGAGACGGCGGTCAAACTCGGAACGGGCGTCGCTCCCGCTCGCGCCTACGAGGACGCGAAGGGGCGTCTCTGGATCACCTCGACGCGGCAGGAGCTATTTCTCCTGAGCGACGGCGTGCTCCGGCGCGTCACCTCGAACGCGCCGCCGCGCGGCGCAATCAACGACCTCCACGCAGACCGCGAAGGCAACCTCTGGGTGGGCACGAACAACGGCCTGACGAGGCTCAAGCCGCAGGCGTTTGCCGCCTACACCGTCGCCGATGGTCTCGCGCACGAGTTGCCGTGGACGATCTTTGAAGACAGTCGCAGCGCGCTCTGGATCGGCACGAGCGGCGGGCTGAACCGCTGGCGCGCGGGCGGCGGGTTCGACACCTACACGACGCGCGACGGGATGGCCGGGAGCGCGGTCGTGAGCATCGCGGAAGACGCAACGGGGCAACTCTGGTTCGGCTCGACCGACGGGCTGACGAGTTACAAAGACGGGCGGTTTCGAGCCTACGCCCGGCGCGAAGGCTTGCTCAACGAGAACGTGCGCGCCGTGCTGGTTGACCGGCGCGGGCGGCTCTGGGTCGGCACGGTCGGCGGGCTGCATCT
>DASPJG010000240.1:0-3963 GCA_035628755.1 Pyrinomonadaceae bacterium | reverse complement strand
CACGCGTCGCGCCCGCCGTGATGAGAAATTTTTCGCCCGCCAGATCGTGTTCTCCCGTCGCACGGTGATCAACGCCGGATGCCGCCCGTCGAGTTGATTCATGCGCGGCGCGCGCCCCCTGTCTCTCAAGTATCTCCAACGCGGCTGCGACGATGCGTTCGGGTTCGCTGAGCCGCCCGGGGCCGAACGTGCCGCAGGCCATCTCGCCCGCGTCGGGTTCGATGATGTGCACGCCGTCGTCGCGCAGGCGTTGGAGGTTGCGCACGGTCGCAGGATGCTGCCACATTGTCGTGTTCATCGCAGGGGCGACGATGACGGGCGCGGTTGAGGCGAGATAAGTCGAAGTCAGAAAATCGTCGGCGACGCCGTTAGCGAACTTGGCGATGATGTTGGCCGTGGCGGGGGCAATGAGAAAGAGTTCCACGGTCTGAGAGAAAGTAATATGCGCGATGGGGTCTGGGTTGTCAGGCGCGTAGTCGTCAACGATGACGTGCTCGCCGGAGAGCGCGCGGAAGGTGAGAGGGGCAATCATCCGCGTGGCGTGCTCGGTCATCGCCACGCGCACATGGCAACCGGCGCGTTGCAGCCCCCGCAGAATCTCCGCGGCCTTGTAAGCGGCGATGCCGCCGGAGACGCCGAGCGCGACGCGTCTCCTGCCGGGCGCGTGCGTGGCCGTGGTGTCAGTCAGATCGGTTGTCATAAAGTATTAAAAGATGCGGCAAAAATGTAGCACCGCGAACGCGGCGGGCGCAAACGCAACTTCGGAAATTTGACGGCGAGAAAGCGTCAGGAACTTGCGACCTCTAACCTTTGTCCTGCCGGAAGTGGTAAACTGATGCGGGGCTTGAAACCGACTTCAAGTTAATAGACAAACAAATTCTCGTGGCGTCGGGGTGCGTTTAAAAACATGAGCCGAAGGGGAGAGAAGTTCTTTCGATGTCTGGCGTTGGCGGCGTTCGCGTGCATCGCGTCCGCCGGTTCGGCGTGGGCGCAAAGCGAGCGGGCGGGCGACGCGGAGTTTGGGCCGGTCGTCCAAACGTATCTGGGTTATCTGCGCGCCGAGCAGGAAGTTGTTGACGACCGTGCGAGTCGCCACGAGGTCAGCCCCGCCTATTACCGCCGCAACTCCAACCGCATCCGCGCGCTCAGGCAAATGGCCTTGCGCATCGCGCGCGAGACGCGTAATGATTTCATCCCCGAACTCTACGCCGTCACGCGCGACGAACTCGGCACGCTCTTCGACCCGCCGCCGCAGCCCGCCACCTTCCGCGTCGGCGAAGTGGTCGACAACACGTTTCGCTATCTGGGGTTGGTGCGCGCCTCGGAGTCGTTCTACCTGTTCGAGCGGCTCGACATATACGAGCAGGCCGAACTGATGCAGAAGCAGCAGGCGCAGCAACCCGCCGCCGCTGCCGCGTCCGCTCCTGACGCCGCGACGACGGACAACGCCCCGCGCGGCAATCGCCCGGCGACGACGCGCCCGCGCCGTGTTCACATTCCCTGAACGAGCGCGCGCCCGTGTCTTGATTCACGATGAAACAGACGGAACTTTTCGCCGAGAAGGAAACCACAGGCACGGTCGATCTCGAACGCATCGTGCTCTACGCCCTCGCCGACTTTCAACTGCGCGGCAAGACGCTGGCCGAACGTGAACTGCCGCTCGACCGCCTGCGGGGCGCGTTGCGTCGCGCAGCCGATGCTCTCGGCGTCGCCGAGTTGAGCGACGAGGACGCGGCGGCGACGATTCAGACGCTCGGCGGACGTGTGCGGCGCGTACCGCCCTACGTTGCCAAGCATCCGTTCCGCGTTATAGTCCCCGCCGAAGTCGCCGAGCGCGCGAAGCAGTTTTATCGAGACATGGACGCGCCGGGCGCGGGCAATCCGCCCGGCAGTTAGACACGACTGACGACCCCGCCTTTTCTTCCGCCCTTTTAATTTCTGTTTCCCGTTTTAAATTTATTTGCTAGGATGCCCGCACCCTTCAAACGAAATTTCAAGACATCAACTTTCACGCGCGGGCGTTTTCGCGCAGGAGCGTTTTTCAGCGAATGAAAACCAACAAGAGTCGCCGCAGATTTTTGAGCGAGGCCGCCGCGGGCGTGAGCGTCGCCGCGCTTGCTTCGTCGCCTGAAAGAATCGAGGCCGCGCGCGTCAAGAGCCGTGCATCGCAGGCCGCCGCCACAAACAGACGCGGCACGCCGCCCATCTCCGTGTCGAGCGGGAATGGGCTGGCCGCCGTCAACAAGGCCGTCGAAGTGATGCGCGGCGGCGGCGACACGCTCGACGCAGTGGTCGCGGGCGTCAACATCGTCGAACTCGACCCTAAAGATAATTCAGTCGGCTATGGCGGGCTGCCGAACGAGCGCGGCGACGTGGAACTGGACGCGAGCGTCATGCACGGCCCGACGCGCCGCGCCGGGGCGGTCGCTTCCATTCGCGGCGTGCGCGAGCCTTCCAAAGTGGCGCGCGTGGTGCTCGAACGCACCGACCACATTCTCATCGTCGGGCAGGGGGCGCGCGACTTTGCGACCGCGCACGGCTTCGAGGACGTAAATTTGTTGACCGAAGAGTCGCGCATCGCGTGGCTGCGCTGGAAAGAGACTTTGTCGCCGGTGGACAAATGGGGGCCGAGCCCTTATCCGCCCGCGCCCGCCTCACCTGCGGGTCAGAAAAAGCTCGCGGAAGCCGGGCGCGCGAGCGCGAGTTACAGGCTGGCCGAGTCATACGCCAACGGCGACGCGCGGCGGCTTGAAGAGGTGCTGGCGTGGGCAGATGAAGTCGCGCGCTATCCCCCTACAGGCACGATCAACTGCCTCGCGCTCGACGCCGCGAGCGACATCAGCGGCGTGACGACGACGAGCGGGCTGGCGTGGAAAATTCCGGGGCGCGTCGGCGATTCGCCGCTCGTGGGCTGTGGCCTCTACGTGGACAACGACACGGGGGCGGCGGGTTCGACAGGGCGCGGCGAGGAAGTGATTTATATCAACGGCGCGCGCACCGTGGTCGAATACATGCGGCGGGGGGCATCGCCGGAACAGGCCTGCCTCGATGCCTTGAAGTTGATTGCGGCGCGATACGGCAACGACCGGGAAAAATTGAAGGATATTGACGTGAATTTCTACGCTTTGAACAAGCGTGGCGAGTTCGGCGGGGCGGCCATCTGGAACGGGTCTATGAATAGTCGCGGGGAACTGCGGCGGCGGCAGTTCGCGGCGCACGACGGGCGGGAAGGGCGTCTTTTCGAGAGTGCTTACCTGTTCGAGCGGCGCGGGTAGATTTCGCAGGGCGCGTCGAGTTTGGGGTCAGACGGGGGCGAAGCGCACAAAAAAGCCAAGAATAAGCTGAGATTTTAGGCAAATCTTTGTTGACACCAAACAGGTATTGAGGTAAAAAGGCTTGGTCAAAGCAGCCCACAGAGGCTCGCTGACCTGCTTTCTTAAGAAATGCTACAGGGGCGCAGTTGAATTTGGGGCGGGTTTAGCGAGGAAATATTAAAATCCGTCTCTTGCGGAAGTCTCTATGAGACTCGCGGTGCGCTCTCTACAAAACACTGGTTCAGTCTACTTGGGAGGAGAATAATGATTAGCAGAAATTGGAGCCGCATGGCTATTTCGCTCTGCCTCACGGTCGCCATCTTGAGCACGTTCTCAATGGTTGCCCTCGCAGCGCCGGCACAGTCGCCCTCTGGCGAACTGTCGGTTGTTGGCGAAGTTTCCGTGAACGGCACGAACGCCATCTCGGGTGCAACAGTTTTTACAGACAGCACCGTCACCACCGCCAAAGGTTCTAGCGCCGTTGTGAGCTTGGGCAAGCTTGGCCGCGTCGAAGTCTTGCCGGAGTCCAGCATCAAACTCAGCTTTACCGACAATAGCGTCACCGGCACGCTCGATGCCGGTCGCGTCCGCCTCTCGACCTCGTCGGGCACTGCGACCAGCATCATCACCAAAGACGGCTCGGCGGTGG
>DASPJG010000239.1:0-2870 GCA_035628755.1 Pyrinomonadaceae bacterium | reverse complement strand
GTCGGAGACGGCTTTGCGCAGGCGCGCGTTGGCTTCCGGGTCGCCGCCGCCGGTGCGCGCCGCCACCGTCAGTTCTTTAATGAGCTTGGTGAAAAGTTTGCCGCGCTTGGCATCGAGCGCGCCCTTCTTGTGTTTGATGGTATGCCACTTGGAATGTCCAGACATTTTTTACAGAGTTCCTTGTACGAGTGTTTAATATCGAAGCGGGACGCGACTATATCACGCGTTTTTTACGCGCCGCAACCGTGACCTCAGAGGCCGGAGGCCGGAGATCGGAGACCGGCAACCAGAGCCTCCGGGCGCATTTCACTTCTCACTCACCAAACTCAACAGCCGCTCGCGGGTCGCACCCGCAACGCGCACGACTTTCGTTTTCGAGGCGTGGCCGCTCGTAATTTCGACGGCGCGCGTGGGCACGCCGAGCGCGCGTGCGAGCGTGCGCGCGAGTTCTTCGTTGGCCGCGCCTTCGACGGGCGGGGCGGCCACGCGCACGCGCAACGCGCCGTCATGCGCGCCCGCGATCTCGCTCCGCGAGGCGCGCGCGACGACGCGCACGGTAAAGGTGATCGCGCCGCCGGTCTCCGTCAATCGCAGCATACTGTTGTGCCGGGCGCGGCCAACTCAAAACCGCAGGAGCGTTCCGAGGATGGCTGCCTGAAACAGCCAGATGAGCAGGAAGGCGACGATGGGCGAGATGTCGAAGAAGCCGAGCGGCGGGATGATTCGCCGCAAAGGGGCGAGCAGCGGATCGGTCGCCCTGACAAGAAAACGCATCACGGGGTTCGACAGGCCGACCATGCCCCACGAAAATATAATGCGGATCAGAATGAGCATCGAGTAGACGCCGAGAAACCCGTAGAGCAACGCGCCGACGAGCGCGACGGGGCGACCGAGACGCGCGAACACGACTATCCCGTTCAGAGTCATGATCACATCGCCTACCAGTCGCAACGCCAGCCAGCCGACGAGGATGATGATCAGGATCGTCACGAGCGGCGCCATGTTCGGCGAGAAGCCGAAACCCAACAGCGAACGGCGGACGGGGTTGATAAACGGATCGGTCAGGTTACGCACCATCAGAACCGGGCGGCTGAAAGGGTTCAAGTCCGCGTAGTTCAAGGCGAGGCGCAGCAACATCAGCACGATGGCCGCGACGATTAATCCGACCACCCCCATCGTGACGAAATAGAACAGCGTTTCGAAAAATAGCGTGAGTTGAGGCATATCAGTTTGACGTTTATGACCACCCTGTCGAGCGCATCTTCAAAGCCTTTCGCGCGCGCCGAAGATCGCAGTGCCGACGCGCACCATCGTCGCGCCCTCTTCAATCGCCACCTCGAAATCGTGGCTCATGCCCATCGAAAGCTCGCCGCGCCCGTCGCCAAACGCGCCGCGCCCGCGCCACTCGTCGCGCAACTCGCGCAGGCGTCGGAAGAAAGGGCGCACGCGCTCGCGGTCTTCATAGAACGGCGGGAGCGTCATCAGTCCCGCGACGCGCACATGTTCGCAAGCCGCGACCTTCGCAATTAACTCCGGCAACGCGTCCGCACGCGCGCCCGCCTTCGTCTCTTCGCCCGCGAGGTCTACCTGCAAAAGCACGCGCAACTCCGCGCGCCCCTCTTCGACGCACATTCGTTCCAGACGCTCGATCAACTCGGCGGAGTCAACCGTGTGAATCACGTCGAAGAGTTTGACGGCGCGGCGCGCCTTGTTCGACTGCAAGTGTCCGATGAGATGCCAGCGCGGGCGGAGCGCGCCGCCCGCCGACGCGTGGCCGACGGCCTCGATCTTTTCCTCCGCCTCCTGCACGCGGTTCTCGCCAAAATCTGCGACGCCCGCCGCGAGCGCGTGCCGCACCCGCTCCGCCGCGTGTGTCTTGCTGACGGCGATCAAAGTGACATCGTCGGGCGTGCGTCCCGCCTGCCGGGCGCACGCCGCGATCCGTCCGCGTATCTCATCCAAGCGTGCGCCGAGCGCATCACCTGTCTCCAGCGTTTCCGTCATGCCGTTTTCGATTTCAGCCCCGATGGCGCAACTATAGCAAGCGGCGTCAGGCGCGGCAACGTCGCGCTCGCGCCGCCCCGGCGGGCGAAAGTTGCGCAACTTAAACGCCCGTCCGGTCGCCTGCTTGACACCTTTGCGCCCCGCTCCGTATGATTCATTCGCGTTCACGCGGATGTGGCGGAATTGGCAGACGCGCAGGTCTCAGAAGCCTGTGATGGTGACATCGTGGAGGTTCGATCCCTCTCATCCGCATCAAAGCAGAGGTCGGAGTTGAGAGGCCGGAGGTCAGCAGAAAGCAGTTCGCTTTTACTGACTTCCGACCTCTCAACTCCGGCCTCTGTTTCTAGTTTATGGCGTCCGAAGCCGTGGCCTCTGCCGGCTGCGACACCGTGCGGGCGTCCATGATGAGGAGCGGTTGTTCGTCGAAGAGCGTCGAGTTGATAAGCGTCTGCACCCAGTACTCACCGGGCATGGGAAAAGTGACGTTGACGAAGAAACTGACGTTATCGGTGTGGCCGCCCTGCGTGATCTCGAAGGGCGCGGGTTCGGAGACGACGACGGGCTGTGTCCGGTCGGGCGAGAGAATCCGCACCTCCGAGAGATACCGCCCCTCGCCGCGCCAGTGGTTGACGATGGCGAATTTGATCAGTGAGACGGGCATCTGCTGCACCAGCATGTTCTGAAAGACGCCGATCAGAGACAACTTGTTGCCGACCTCTAAACGCACGTCGTCGCAAAAGATCGTGTAGGCTAATTCGAGTTTATTTTGTAGGTTCGCTGTGCTCATCCGGTCTCCGATTTCGTTTAACTTTAGAAATACCATCCGCCCCAGCCCCTTCAGGGACTATTCGCTTCCGGCCAACAAC
>DASPJG010000238.1:0-3685 GCA_035628755.1 Pyrinomonadaceae bacterium | reverse complement strand
CCACACCGCGCCCTCTGCATCCGCTACGACCACCGGCAGGCTATAGGCGGCGAGCGTGGCGGCGAATTGCTCCTGCGTCAGAATGAGGTGCGCTCCGGCATCCGAGAGCATGAACGCGATGCGCTGGTCGGGCAACTCGGGGTCGATGGGCAGGTAAGCTGCTCCGGCTTTGAGGACGGCGAGCAGGGAGACGACCATCTCCAGAGAGCGGTGCATGAGGATGGCGACGCAGCTTTCGACGCCGACATGGAGAGTGTGGAGATGGCGGGCGAGTTGGTTAGCGCGTGCGTTGAGTTCGGCGTAGGTGAGTTGCTGGTTGTCGAAAATCAGGGCGACTTTGAAGGGCGTTCGCGCTGCCTGAGCCTCAAACAAATGGTGCAGGCAAGCGTGCCGGTCGTAGTCCTGTTTGGTCTCATTCCATTCGACGAGTAGCTGTCGCTGCTCCGCTTCGGCTAAGAGAGGCAGGTCGAAGATCGAAGCTTCGGGGTTCGCCATCGAGCTTTCGAGCAGTCTTTGAAAATGACTTATCATGCGCCGGATGGTGGCTGCTTCAAACAAATCGGTGTTGTATTCGATGGAACCTTTGATACTGTCGGAATCCGTCGTGAGGTAGAGCGTCAGGTCAAACTTGGCCGTGCGGTTCGGGGCTTCGAGCGGTGTGAGCTTGAGGCCGGAAAACTCCATCGCCGTGCCCGGCGCATTTTGCAGGGCGAACATCACCTGAAAAAGAGGCGCGCGGCTCAAATCTCTCTCGGGCTGCAAGTCCTCGACCAATTTTTCAAAAGCCGTGTCCTGATGTGCATACGCCCCCAGAGCGACATCGCGCACGCGTCGAACCAGCGAGCGGAAGGTAGGGTTGTCGCAGAGCGAGGTGCGCAGTGCCAGCGTATTCACGAAAAAGCCGATGAGGTTTTCTATCTCGGCGTGGTTCCGACCTGCGATGGGTGTGCCGACGACGATCTCTTTTTGCCCGCTGTAGCGTGAGAGCAGTGTTTTGAAGGCGGCCAGCAGCGTCATAAAGAGCGTCACGCTTTCGTCCCGGCTGAAGCCGTCGAGCTTTGCGCTCAACTCTTGAGAGAGAGCAAACGATTCCGTCGCGCCGCGATAACTCTGGAGCGGAGGGCGTGGCCGATCAGTCGGCAATTCAAGTGTCGCGGGCGCACCCGCCAGTTGCTCCCGCCAGTATGCGAGTTGCCGTTCGAGCGTTTCGCCGCGCAGCCAGCGACGCTGCCACTCGGCGAAGTCCGCATATTGAATCGCCAACTCCGGCAGCGGCGACTCTCTGTCCTCCGTGTACGCAGCGTAGAGCGCGCCGAGCTCGCCGAAGAACAATCCCATAGACCAGCCGTCGCTGATAATGTGATGGATGGTGAGCGTCAGGATGTGTTCATGTTCGGCCATCCGTATCAGCCGCATCCGCAACAAGGGAGATTTCGATAAGTCGAAGGGACGTTCCGCTTCCTCTGCGACGAGTTGTTGCGCCGCCGCTTCGCGTTCAGCTTCCGGCAAGTCGGAAAGATCAATCAACGGAATTTCAAACGGCGCGGGCAGCGCGATCAACTGCACGGGTTGAGCGTCTACTTCGACAAAGCTCGTGCGTAAGGCTTCGTGTCGCTGGATGATTTCCGCGACGCTTCGTTCGAGCGCGGGCAGGTTGAGCGCGCCCGCAAGGCGACCGGCGTATGGAAGGTTGTAAGCCGCAGAGCCTTGTTCTAATTGATCTAAAAACCAGAGCCGCTGTTGGGCAAAGGAAAGCGGAAGCTTTTCACCGCGCGCGACGGGCAGGATCGGCATGCGCTCCAGATCCGCTTCGACCCGGCGAAGCGCATCTACATGCTGCGCCAGCCCGGCCACCGTCGGCGACTCGAACAAAGCCCGCAACGGCACCTCAACGCGCAACGCCCGGCGCACGCGCGAGATGATCTGCGTGGCGAGCAACGAATGACCGCCAAGCTCAAAGAAGTTGTGATGGATGCCGACACGTTCGACGCCGAGCGACTGCGCCCAGATGTTTGCCAGCAACTCCTCCGTCGGGTTGCGCGGCGGTTGGTAGTCGCGTTCGAGCCTGCGGAAATTCCTTTCCGGTAGAGGCAGGGCATTGCGATCAATCTTGCCGTTCGGCGTCAAAGGAATCTCGTCTAAGACGAGGAAGGCCGCGGGCATCATGTGTTCGGGCAGCGAGGCGCGTAGATGCTCTCTGATCTGCGCGATCAGTCTCTCCGGCTCTCCTTCTGCAACGGGCGGCAGGGGTTGCGCGAAACCGTCATTGCCTGTGGCCTGCGCCGCATGTTGGTCGCCACCGCCCGTCTGCCTTTCGGCCACGATGTATGCGACGAGACTTTTATTCCCTGTCGCGTCGTCTGTTGCGACGACAATCGCTTCGCGCACCAGCGAGTGGTTGCTGATCGTGACCTCGACCTCGCTCAACTCGATGCGATAGCCGCGCACTTTAACTTGATTATCGTCGCGCCCCAGAAACTCTATGTTTCCATCCGGGCGGTAGCGCGCTAAATCTCCCGTTCGATAGAACCTTTCGCCTTCTATGGTCACGAACCTCTCGGCGTTCAATTCCGGGCGGTTCCGGTAGCCGCGCGCGACTCCTGCGCCGCCGACGTAAATCTCGCCTCTGACGCCGACGGGAACGAGTTGACCATGTTTGTCGCGCAGTTCGATGCGAACATTACTTAACGGTCTGCCGATGAGCGGTTGCGCCGTTTGCAGTTCTTCTTCGAAAGCGAAACTCGTGCAAATAATCGCCGCCTCGGTGGGGCCGTAGAGGACGTGAATCCGGCAGGACGGGAAGACCTCGCGCATCCTTTGCAGGAGTTGCGGCGGGACGGCCTCGCCTCCGATGAAGATGGCGCGAAGATTGTCGAATCGTTCGGTTGACTCGCTTTCCTCAATCGAGCGAATAATCTGCTGCATCAAACTCGGCACGGTATGCAGCAGCGTTATCTCTCTCAAGGTGTCGAGCAGGCGCGGCATGTCCAGCACCTGTTGCTTTGTCAAAACGCGTGCGGTCGCGCCCGAGATAAGCGGTGTGAGCAACTCGAAAAGCGAGATGTCGAAGGAGAAGGACGCGATGACGGGCATGCTATCCGAAGGATTGAATGAGAACGACAGCTTGCCGCCCGCCAGCGTGTTGACCATCTGACGATGTTCCACTTGAACGGCCTTCGGCTGTCCGGTACTGCCGGAGGTGTAAATCAGGTAAGCGAGATTTTCCGCCGACGCGGAGCCGGAAGGGTTGTCGCCGCTCCGACTCGAAATCAAATGCTCGTCCGTGTCGAGACAGATTGTTTGCGTCGTCTGCGTGGGAAGTTTTTCAAGCAACTCCCGCGTGGTCAAAACCACCTGCGGCGCGGCATCTTCAAGCATGAAGGCGAGCCTCTGTGGCGGGTAAGAGGGGTCGAGCGGCAGGTAAGCCCCCCCGGCTTTGAAAATGGCTAACAGCCCGACGATCACCTCCGGCGAACGCTCCAGCAAGAGACCGACGCGCGCCTCCGGCCTCACGCCCGACGCAACGAGATGATGAGCCAAACGGTTCGCACGCTCATTCAGGTCGCGGTAGCTGATGGCCACATCTTCAAAGATGAGAGCCGTGGCCTCGGGCGTCTCTCGCACCTGAGCCTCGAACAGTTCGTGCAGCGTCGAAGCCGGTAGCGCGGTCTGGGTGGCGTTCCAT
>DASPJG010000237.1:0-2188 GCA_035628755.1 Pyrinomonadaceae bacterium | reverse complement strand
CCGACCGTGAGGGCTGCGACGGTCTGATCGCCACGCTCACACTCAGGTCAGGGGCGACCGACGCGGAATTTTACGTGGGCGTTAACGAGGCATGGTCAAAGCTCGAAACCTCTGCCCGGATCGGCGACGCGCGCACGGTCGGGCGCGTCGTCTCCTACGAGGCGAGGTCGGAAGGCGAGCGGCTCAGCCGCGAACTCAGCATCCTCTCGCGCGATGAGATTTATGAGCGAGCGGTGGCCTCCGTCGGGCAATTGATCGGAGTTTTGCAGAAAAGCTAGTCGAATCTGAAATAATAAGTTTTCAAAGCTATGATACTGGCCGGAGACATCGGGGGGACGAAAACGAACGTCGCCCTCTTCGAGGGCGAAGAACTCGGCAAGCCGCTCGCGCAGCGAAGTTTTCCGAGCGGCAAACACGACTCGCTCGAATCCATCATCTCGGAGTTCGTCGCCGAGCACCAACCGCAGTTGACGCATGCCTGCTTCGGCATCGCCGGGCCGGTCAAGGACGGGCAGGTCAAGACGCCGAATCTCAAGTGGGTCGTCAACGGGCAGGCACTCGCCGAAACTCTCAACCTCGAACGCGTCGGCCTGATCAACGACCTCGAAGCGACGGCCTACGGCATAGAGGTTCTGGGCGCGTCGCAACTGCACGCGCTCAACGAAGGTAAAGCGGAGCACGGCGGGCATCGCGCCCTCATCGCCGCCGGGACGGGACTCGGCATGGCCGGGCTGTTCTACGACGGCAAACACTATCGCCCCATCGCCTCGGAAGGCGGCCACATTGATTACGCCCCGCGCGCCGCCATCGAACACGAACTCCTGAATTACATGCGCGCCAAGATCGGCGGGCGCGTCAGCTACGAACGCGTGCTCTCCGGCCCCGGGCTTTTCAACATCTACAGCTTCCTGCGCGATCACAAGTACGGCGAAGAACCCGACTGGCTGGCCGCGCAGATCAAGGCGGGCGATGGTTCGGCTGCCGTCTCTCAGGCGGGTCTCGCGGGCAAGTCCGCCCTTGCCGTCAAAGCCCTCGACCTCTTCGCCGACATCTACGGCGCGATGGCGGGCAACCTCGCGTTGATCCTGAAAGCGACGGGCGGCCTCTACGTCGGCGGCGGCATCGCGCCGAAACTGATCGAGAAATTGAAAGACGGCACGTTCATGCGCGCGTTCACGGACAAGGGGCGCATGTCCGCGCTCGTCTCGAACATACCCGTGCGCGTGATTCTCGACGACAAGACCGCGCTTTACGGTGCGGCGCGCTGCGCCGTCGAAAACGCTTAAATCCTGCTTCCAAACTCATAACTCTATGCCAGCCGACGACCGTGCGACCCGCAACATTCAAATCTTCGCGGATGCGAACGAAGTGGCGCGCGCCGCCGCGTTGCGCTTCGTGGAACTCGCCCGCGCAGGGATCGAAACAGGCGGGCGTTTCAGCGTCGCGCTCGCCGGAGGCTCGACGCCGAAGCGCATCTACGAACTGCTCGCGGGCGAAGACTTCGCCGCGGGGTTGGATTGGTCGAACGTTCACGTCTTTTTCGGCGACGAGCGGTGCGTCCCGCCCGACCATGCCGACAGCAACTACCGCATGGCGAACGAGGCTCTGCTGTCTCGCGTCGCGCTGCCGGAGGAGAACGTCCACCGGATGCGCGGCGAGGGCGATGCGGTCGCCAACGCGCGCCTCTACGAAGACGAACTGCGCGGCTTCTTCGGCGACGGCGCGGCGTGGCCGGAGTTCGACCTCGTGATGCTCGGCATGGGCGACGACGGGCACACGGCGTCGCTCTTTCCCGGCACGCACGCGCTCGACGTGCGCACGGCGTGGGTCACGGCCAACTGGGTCGAAAAATTCGATGCCTATCGCGTTACCCTGACTGCGCCCGCCATCAACCACGCACGGCAGGTGATGTTCATCGTGACGGGCGCGGGCAAAGCCGAGCGGCTGGAAGAAGTCCTGTACGGCACGCCCGACCCGTACCGTCTCCCTTCACAACTCATACAACCGCCAGCGGGCGCGCTCGCGTGGTTTCTCGACGAAGCAGCCGCGGCCAAACTCTCTAGAAAGGATGAGGGATAAGGCTGCGGGAGCTAGAGAAACGGACTAAGAGAGCGAATGCATCTCTTGTTCATCTCTCAGCCTTCCGCCCTCGTCCCGGTTTTTTTTATGACTCCAAAACGCATCGCCA
>DASPJG010000236.1:0-2699 GCA_035628755.1 Pyrinomonadaceae bacterium | reverse complement strand
GCCGTCTCCGGCACGCGGATGTTGAGCAGCACTTCGAGGTTCTGGCCGCGCGCCAGTTGCGGCGTGACGAGGATGGGAAGCCCGGTGTCCTGCCCGCCCGAAGCGAGGCTGAAAGTCGGTTGATACTCGGCGGGCAAGTCGGTTTCCAGACGGAACTGATCTTCCTTGTTGCCGGAGTTGGTCACGGTGAGCGGCATCTGCACGGCCTGACCGGGCGACGCGGCGAGCGTGGCATTGCGCAGTGCGAGATTAAGATTCGGCACTTGCCTGACCGTCAGCACAAAACCTTCCTGACCGGCGGGCGCGGTGTTGACGATGGGCGGCGCGGTCGTCACGCTCTCGTTCGGCTCGGCGCGCGCGACGAGCATGGGCGTCGGCGTGGGCGTCGGCGTGGCGCGGGCTACCTGCGGCTGCTGGCGCGTGCGCGTGGGCGTAGGGCGCGGCGTGGGCGTCGGCGTCGCTACCGGCGGCGTGTTGGCGGCGACTTGCGGGTTCGTAGCCGCACTCTGCGCGGGGGCACGACGCGAGGGGAAACGGCTGCGGCGGCTGCGACGCGTAGGCGCATTCGTCTGCGCGGCTGCGGTCGGGTTCTCGATGGTCAGCGTCGGCGTCTGGCTCGGCGGGTTGACGCGCGCCACTTGGGGCGTCGGCGTGGGCACGGGGGTCGCTGCCGGGGTCGGGCGCGTGCGCGGCGGCGTCGATCTCGCGATCAGGCGCGCGGCGGGCGTGGGCGTCGGCGTCGCACGGCTCACGGCTGGACGCGTCGTGGGCGTCACCTGCGCGCGTTCCGTCGCGGCGGGCGTGGCGGTCGGCTGCGGCGTCGTCGCGGGGCGCGAGGCGATCTCTGTGCGCGCGGCTTGCAATTCGCCCTCGTAAATTTCGACAAACGGCGTGTCCCTGATGGTGCGCAGTCGCGTTACGACGCCTTCGGCGTCCGCCAGGCGGCCTTGCGCGATATAGGTGCGGCCAAGCCAGAGCAGCGTCAAATCCGTGATGATGCTGTTCGGGTAGGTCTTGAGAAAGTCGCGGAAGACCGTGGCGGCCTGATCGAAACGCCCCTGGTTATATAAGTTCTGCCCTCGGGTGAACATGGCTTGCTCGACATCGGGGGGTGTGTCGTCCTGCGGGACGGCGACCGCGAGCGTCGCCGTAGGAGCGGCGGGGGCAAAGGCCAGAACGGGCGTGAAAGGCGCGCACAGAAGCGCAGCCGCAAGCGCGAGCGCGCTGAATTTATGCTGCATCATGAAACCTGTAATCCTCCGGCAGGAAGGTACGAGAAGTTTTTCGACTACTCCAATTGTAGTTGTAAAGCCCGCCCGGCGATCAAGTGCGGGCGGGCGCGTGAGCCTGTTTGAATATCATTTTCCGGCGCGTCACTATACAACCTTCACCCGCACCGGACAAGAACCGAAACTTTCGGCAGGCGCGCAGGCGACGCCGCTAGCGACGGCGACCGACTTCCACGCGGTCGCCCGCCTGCAGGCGCGGGTCTGGCACTTGCCCGGTCTCGATGTCATTTAACAGGAATTCGGTCGCCACCAGACGCCCGTCCGCGCCCTGCCGCGAGACAGTGACTTTAACTTTGCTGCCCGCGTCGCGCGCCACGCCGCCCGATGCGAGGATGGCTTGCGTAAGCGTCATACCGGGGTGGAAATCCTTCTGTCCCGGCGCGTTGATCTGCCCGCCGATGTAGAAGAATTCCTGCGGGCGGGCGGTGATGTTGATGATGTCGCCGTGCGAGATGAGTTCGTTGAGCGCGGCTGAATCGGACAGGTCAATGGTCTTGCTGCGCCCGGTCGCGCGCGAGATGATCACGGCGCGTCCGGCGTCCGCACGCGGGTTGGCTTCCGACAACACGACGTAGAGCGGCACGGCTTCGCGGCGCAGAATTTTCGCGCCCGGCTGATCAACCAACCCGCTTACGGTCGCCGTGTGGCTCGCGTATTCGCGGACGACGATGCGAAACTGCGCGCGGTCGTAGACGCCGCGACGTTTCAGTTCCGCGGAGAGGCGCGCGCCGACCTCGTCGGTCGTCATGCCGACGGCGTTAAAAGGCTCGCCCGCGAGCGGGTAGTCGAGCATGCCCGTGGACAGGATCGTGTAGAGAGTGGAATCCTTCGACATGCCGCCCGTGAGGCGTATGTCCAGAATGTCGCCGACGCCGACGCGGTAGATCGCGGTCGGCGGCAACGCCGCCGTGGCGGGCGCGGAAGTTGTCGAAGTGGCGGCGGAGGGAGCGGGTGACGTGCCCGTTGCCGTCGCCGAAGTTTTGAGCGGCGCGGGCGGCTCATACTTCGGCGGCGCGGGGATGCCGAGCACCGAAGGGCTGCCGAAGACCGGGAGCGGCGAGCCTGTGGTCTTCGGCGCGCCGTCGCTCGTCGTGTTGGGCGTCGCAGACGTGTTGATGTTGGGGTTCGGCGCGGCGGCAGAGGTCAGGACGGTAGGAGTTTTTTGCGCTTCGGATTTCGCGGCGTCGCCCTTCGGCACATCTTCTCTGGCTTCGCTCTTCGGCTCGCTTTTCGGGGCGGGTCTGGCGGGCGTCTCGCTCTTCACGGCGTTCTTTTTCGCCTCGCCCTTCGCCGCGCTCGAACTGACGACGGGCGAATCATCTTCCGACGGGCCGAGTCGTGACTGCGCATTCGCCGTCGCCGCGAACGGCACGCAAACCACCAACCCAAACACAAACGCAAACAGGACTT
>DASPJG010000235.1:0-6430 GCA_035628755.1 Pyrinomonadaceae bacterium | reverse complement strand
GGGCGATCCGCGCCTTCGAGTCTGAATTCTTTACGGTAACTTTGCGGCATGGTTTGTTGAAGTCCTGTCTTTAAGACACCGGCCTTGAGATTGATGCCACATGCATCCCCGGGGAATCGGACGCCTCAAAAGACTAAGGTTCTACACCTGTTCAGGTCTGGTGAGTCAATGCTTCAGGCCGGTAGAGTTCGGGTCAGAGCGCGACTTGACTGTCGGGCGGCCCCGGCAGTTTTCGCTTTAAGGGCAGGCCACACTATCGCACGCGGCCTCTATTTTATGGGGGCGGATTTTAAGTTGAAAGGACTAACAAGGTCAACGACGAGCCACCGGACGGTGAATACTCAGATGTATTCGCCGCCCGGCGGCTTCAGGGAACACGTTTCGCACCTGTGCCGACAGAGCCGGATGTGTCCTGCCGGAGTTCTGAGCGCAGGGCGCATCCGCATCGCCTGAGCGCGATCTCAGATCGCAGGCAACACGTTGCTGCCTGTCAAACAGACCGGGCGGAGACGCGCCGCTCAGACTTTAGATGTTCGAGTTCGCCGCATCAGACGTTTAAGTCTGCTTCTCGGCTACCCAATCCTCGTTTGATGCCAGTATGCCTTCTTTATCAACCGAAGGCGGGCACGTCTTGATAACTTTGCCCCACGCCGCCAACCTCGGGAGTGGCGGCAGATCGACCTCCCTGAGCTCGCCTACATAGTGATATGTGCAGCCGTCGCTGTCGGTTCTCTTAAAATTTATGTGCGCTCCGCTGAGACACACACCTTCAATATCCTGATCGCTATCCACATGCTTCCCGGTGATTCTGCCTGATGTTGCATCCTCATGCTGAACGTCAATATCACTTTCCCGTCTCCCACTAATTGACGATGCCCACAGTCCTAAACATTGACTAGGCATTTCGGCCTCCTTTGGTAAGTAAGAGCATTAATTTCAATCAAGATGCGCTTAAAAGCGTATCTGCATCTTGATACCTCATAGCCAAGCAACTACAATCCTGAATCTTTTCAGGTCTGCTTTGCTTTATTCATTGATAGCAAAGCCGGAACTGTTTCACATTGACGCGCCGAAACTTCAACCACGCGCGGGTAAGATTCGATCATTGCGCTTCCTCATTAAACGCCCTCGAACCTTGATCCCTCTCAAGCTACTTTGTTGCGCGAAACTCTTCGACCGCGCTCAGGAATTGCGGCAGCAGCTTTTCGCTTAAGCCGGGGTCTATCTCGGCAGCTATCCGAAGACCGTTATTAATCATTGCCAGCGGCGAAGGCTTCTCGTCGAGCCATTCCAGAGAGGGAACTTCGTCCGGCACAATCAGACGATGATGTGCCTCGACGATAGAGCCGAGCACAATTCTCTGTTGATCCAAGCTAAGCCCTACAGATGAGTCGCGCCTGATAAAAACGGTGGCTAAAAATTCATCCATCCTTCCCCAGGCTTTTTCTGATTCTGACCGGTAAAAGAGTCTGTATAAATTATCGGCGCCTATCTCCAGACTCAAGACATATTCGGCGGCGGCTCCGAGACGCTCGACCCCGCTGCCCATAATTTCGAAGACATCGGGATGAGCGGCGAGGCGATAAAAAATATCGAATTGTATCTTGTCCCGAATAGCTCTCGGCGCTAGCCAGACCGCGAGATTGCCGTAATACTGCGCAATCTGATCCAGAGCTGATTCCGGGCTTGGATACCCGTCAGCCTCTCTCTGAGGTATCAAGCGAAGATTGACGTTGAGATAATGATGAAATGAAGAGTCGGCCACGATTCGTCCAACCTTAACCGGGTCGCCGTCGAAAGCGGCCACGAGAATGTATCGTCGCGCTTCGGCAGGGAAACGGTTGTCGGTTCCTTCCGCAGCTATTTCAGGATGAGGGGAGCCCTGAGGCCACTCATCATTAAGAGCGTCTGGGATTATCACCCGGCCTTCATGACCATGATCGGGAAACACAGAAATCGGGGTCGCGCCGCTATCGGAAATAGACCCCCAGAATAGCCTGTGCGGGGGCGATGAACCTTGTAAGAGGGTTTGGGCGCTGTGGTCAGACTGAAGTGCGGTTGCTTGCGCGTCAAGCGTGTCAGGCTCAGTGCCGCTGAGCGTATTAAAGTTATCGCGGCGACTCAGCTCCCCGTCCGTGCAACTTGTCGGCGGCCCCTCCCAGACGCGTAATTGTCCGGCTCGTTTTATGCGATGCCCCAATGAGCGGCCAAGATTAGGCAAGTGGTCGTGGTTTGTGCTGCATTGTCCTCCCGAATGATCTCCGGTAACCAGCACTCCGCCGCCTGCATCCATCCATTCAGCCAAAGCTGCCGCCTCTTCGCCATCCAGCCCCCACGGCGGCTCTTTGGTTGCGTAGTATCCGAATACCCAAAGTTCATCGTACTGACACAAGAGCTTACGGGTAAGCTTGTTTGACGCCTTCTGCCCGTTGGCATGTCTGTTAATTAAGTCAACGCTGACCTCAACTACATCCCGCGTTTTATAACTGATGAGCTTCTTTAGTTCGCTGATGCTCCATTTCTTGAGTCCGGGATCAGGGTCGTCATTGATTCTCATGTAATCGGTGTAGATCAGGATTTGGATCTTTTCCATAAGTTCACCATCCCGGCTGCGGCGTATTGCGGCGTACTGTATCAAATTGCCCGATTGTAAGCAGCTTATTTCATGTCTGAACTTTGCGAGCGAAGCGTGAAGTTCAGACATGCCCGCTTCGCATTTCCAACAGTAGCGAGTCGCATCGAACGGGGCAGACCATAACAGCCGCCAACCGTACATCCTTCCTGTTATTAATGACCGGAGGCGGCAATACGTTTCAGCACCCGGGCGAAATGCTTTGCCCGGTTGATTCATAAAGGGGTAAGAGAGCGGGCGCGGCGGGGCGCGAATTTGATTAACGAAGGAGTGCGATGATGGCGTATCGGTTTACAACTCCGGCGCGGGCGCGGCTGCGTGCATCTCAAATGCGCGTAGCGGTAAATCAACCATATCTCCGTCAAGACACGGCGCGACAGCCTGCGTTCCACGTCGCCGTCCTCCCGGCGTTAAAAATATCAATAGCACTCTCCCTAATATTAATACTGTTTCCCGGCCATAGTTTCTGGCACAGGATATTGCTGAATCCGACGCCGTCATTTACAACGTCGACAATTGTGAGCGGGAACGCTTGAACGGTTCTCCATGTGGCACGAAGAAAGTGTTTCAGCCCCTACGGATTCTCGCGTCTGATAGACGAAAAGGTTCTCACGTTGACGCGCGCATGACTGACGTGAGTTTGGCTTCCCCGCGAGGGGAGTTTTCATTTTGTGCGCGAGCCTGAACAGGCTTCCGCCGTGCGTGACTTGAAGCGCAAGCTGGCCGCGAACGCCAACTGATCCTCTCATCCCGAACAACGCCTTTTTCCTTTTCCCACGTTTCGTGCTACCGTTTTTGCTTTCCTTCGAGCCGTGGCGTCGCCTGAGCCGCCCGTCCATCCGGCAGGAGAGAGCGTAGCTTTATTTAATCGTCGAACGCCCGGATCGTTTGACGCAAAACTTTAAGGAGACCTGCGATGAAGCGGTCGCTTCTGTTATTTGTACTGGCGACGGGCTGTTGTTTGAGTGCGGGCTGCGGGGCGAAGAATCAGGGCGGCGGGGCGACGGGCAACACCGCGAGCGCGAACGCCAACACCGGCGCGGCCACTCCCGCGAAGGCCGATGCCGTTTTTGCCAGAGAGGCCGTCGAGGGATTGCTGGGCGGCGACGCAGGGGTGGCGGACGCTTTCGATTGGGAGAACTTGAAAGTGCCGGGCGCGGACGCGGGCGAGGCCTACAGGGAGATGCCGGACGACGAGAACCGGGAAGAGTTTCAGAAGGGCTTTATCGAAAAATTCTCCGAGTCGTTCAAGCAATCCGGGGCGAGCGTCAGCGATTTGAAGAACTGGCGCGAGGAGTCGAAAGAGGACGACACAACGGTGATCGCCGCCGACACCACGACGGGCAAGACCATGCGCGTCTTCGTCGTCCGCCGTGAAGGGCGACAGTTGGTATCGGAACTATTAATCGAGTGAGCGCGAGCTTATAGTGCAACATGATTAGACCTTTCCGTGGCAAGCACCCGCAAATTCACGCCAGCGCATTCATAGAAGAGAGCGCGCAGGTGATCGGCGATGTCGAGATCGGCGAACAGTCGTCCGTCTGGTTCAACGCGGTCGTGCGCGGCGACGTGTTCTACATACGCATCGGCAACCGCACGAACATACAGGACGGCACGGTCATCCACGTCACCAACGGCACGCACGCCACCATCCTCGAAGACGAGGTGACCGTCGGGCACAACGTCACGCTGCACGGCTGCTACATCGAACGCGGCTGCTTGATCGGCATGGGGTCAATCGTGATGGACGACGTGCGCGTCGGCGCGGAGTCAATTGTCGCGGCGGGCGCGCTCCTCTCGCCGGGCACGCGTGTGCCGCCGCGCTCGCTCGTCATGGGAGTGCCCGCGAAAGTCAAACGCCCGCTCACCGCAGAGGAAGTGGACGGCCTCGCGCAGTACTGGAAGAACTACATCGAATACACCAAGCAGTACAAAAGCGAGCAGTGAGCAGCGAGCAGTAAGAAGTCAGAACATGCTGCTTCAACTGCTCGCTGCTCGCTGCTCGCTGCTCACCATTTATGGGTAAGACACAACCGGCGCGCGGGATGCGCGATTTTTTGCCTGCGGATGTGAGGCGGCGCGAATATGTGATTGGCGTCGTGCGCGGGGTGTACGAGCGTTACGGGTTCGAGCCGTTGGAGACGCCCGCGGTCGAGAACATCGAGACGCTGACGGGCAAGTACGGCGAAGAAGGCAATCAACTCATCTTCAAAATCCTGAAGCGCGGCGAGCACGAACGCACGGGTGAGGCCGACCTCGCGTTGCGCTACGACCTGACCGTGCCGCTGGCGCGCGTGGTCGCGGAATACGGCGAGCGGCTGCCGAAGTTTTTCAAACGCTACCAGATTCAGCCCGTGTGGCGTGCAGACCGCCCGGCGCGTGGCCGCTTCCGGGAGTTTTATCAATGCGACGTTGACGCTATCGGCTCACGCTCGATGATCGTCGAGGCGGAATTGTGTGCGGCGGCGAGCGATGCGCTGACGCAACTCGGATTCACTAATTTCACGATCCGTTTGAATCACCGGCAGGTGCTCGCAGGCGTGCTCGAACAGGCGGGCGTGGGGGCGGACAAACAGGCCGACGCGCTCGTCGCACTCGACAAGCTGGATAAGATCGGCGCGGAGGGAGTTGCCAGAGAGTTGATCGAGCGCGGGGTGGCGGGCGAGGCGGGCGCGAAGCTGCTGCGCTTTTTTGAAGGCGTCGCCGGAATCGAGAAGGCCGCCGAGTCGGTTGACGTGGGCGCGCCCGGCACGGAGCGGGAGGCTTTCAACGCGGCGATGCTCGGCAGGCTTGTCGAATTCCTGGGCGACAACGAAGCGGGCGCGCGGGGCGCGGACGAGTTGCGGCAGATTTTGCAGTTTGCGGAAGCGTCCGGGGCGGGAGCGCGCATCAAGCTCGATCCGAGTTTGGCGCGCGGTCTCTCTTATTACACGGGCGCGATCATGGAGATCAACGTGCCCGATCTGGCGGGCAGCCTCGGCGGCGGTGGGCGTTACGATAATCTGGTTGGGATGTTTTCGGGGCGCGACATCCCCGCGTGCGGCTTCTCGCTCGGCCTTGAGCGCATCATCGTCGTGATGACGGAGCGCGAGATGTTTCCGGCGAATCTGGTGAGCGCGGCGGCGGACGTTCTGGTCACGATCTGGGATGAGCCGTCGGCGACGGATGCGCTCGCGCTGGCGCGTGAGTTGCGCGCGGGCGGGTTGCGTGTGGATGTCTACCCGGAGCGTGGGGACAAGGTGGGCAAGCAGTTCAAGTATGCTTCGGCGCGGGGCGTGCCGTTTGTCGCCGTCGCGGGGCCGGATGAACGCGCGCGGGGCGAGGTCGCCTTGAAGGATATGCGTTCGGGCGAGCAGCAGACCGTACAGGTCGCGGCGGCGGCGTCGGCGTTGAAGAAGTTGCTGGAAGGAAACGGCGGCAGTTAAATTTCATAAACAATATTTCAGAACTGAACGGCAAAGCGCGGGTTTCGCATTTATCGCCGGTCGGTGCAGGAAGCGACATGCTGGATAATTTAGGAAACTTGGAGCGGACGCATTCGTGCGGGCAGTTGCGCGCGGAGCATGTGGGGCAGACAGTGACGTTGATGGGCTGGGTGGCGCGGCGGCGCGACTTCGGCCCGTTGACGTTCTTCGATCTGCGCGACCGCGACGGCGTGACGCAGGTCGTCTTCAACGAGGAGACGGCGCGTGAGGCGCACGCGAAGGCGAAGCAGCCGCGCGGCGAGTATGTCATCGCGATCTCGGGCGAGGTCGTGTTGCGCGAGGAAGGGCAGCGCAATCCGAAGATCGAGACGGG
>DASPJG010000234.1:0-3838 GCA_035628755.1 Pyrinomonadaceae bacterium | reverse complement strand
TCCCTGCCGCCGTAGGTCTGCCCGTTGGCGAGCGGATAGGTGCCGAGGTCGTGCGGCGCGAAGGGGAAACGCCAGCGCGGGGAAGCGGCGTAGTCGAAGACGGGCTTGATCTGCGCTTCGAGCAGGCGCGGGTTGAAGAGCAGGAAGAAGGGCGCGGACGGGTAGGTCACGTCCACGGTGGCAATCGAGCCGTTGCTGTAATTCTCTTTGGAGAAGAAGAGCGGCGTGCCGTCCCAATCAGCCGCCAGCTTGTGCGCCGCGATGGTCTGCCGGAAGGCGAGCGCGGCCAGACGCGCGTACTCTTCGCCCCCGGCGCGCCTGAGGTCGGCCATCAATTCGGCGTCGAACGCTTCGCTCCGCCGCTTCAACGCCTCGTAGTCGCGCGCCGCCGCTTTCAACATCGCGTCGGCTTCTTCGTCGCCGCGCCGCCAGTAAGGCCGCAGGCGTCGCCGGAAATATTCGACGGAGTACACATCGTCGTAGGCCAGCATGAGGTGGCGCGAGACGGGCGCGGCGGCGACCTCGCCGAGATCAAACGTCGTCGCCAGCACCGGCATCTCTTCGCGCGCCATGCGTGGCATGCGCATGTCGTCCGAGTCGGGCAGCGCGCCCGTCGCGGCAAAACTGTTGCGCGCCGTCTGGTTCCAAGCGATCACGTCCGACGCTGTGCCGTCGGCAGTGCTTGGGACGGCCAGATGCAGGTAGCCCCAATCGATCCGCAGGTCGTCGCCCGCGCGTTCCAACACCGGCTGCTCCTGCGAGCCGAAGGTGAGGACGCTTAAGTTCCCGACCTTCGGGCGCGACCAGACGACCTTCTCATACGTCGTGTTGACGACGAACTCCGCAGTGCAGTCGAAGTACAGAGAGACGCGGTGCTTGCGCCCGTCAATCGCCCACGCGTCCCACGTCACGTAAGTGACGGGGCGTGCGACGAGGTTCAAGTCTTCGGGCAGCAGTGGGCTCATAAACGTGAGCCGCAGCCGCACGCCTTCGGCCTCAAATTCGTAGACGGTGCGCGTCGGCAGCACGTCGAGACGCAACTGCCGCATCGGGGCGGGCAGCGGGCTGTAAGACTGTCCCATGAAGCGATAAGGCTTCCCGTCAATGCGCGCCATGCCGACCATCCCGTGCGGTGCGCCCGTCCAATGCTTCGTGCGGTCGTCGGCCAGCGAATCGCTCATAGACCAGACGCTGAAATAAGGGTCGTGCGTGACGAGCGGGACGGCGGGCGGGCGCAGCGGCGCGAGAGCCTGCGCCCACGTTTGCACGACGAAGACCGCGACGAGGCAACAGGCGACCAAACCGCGCGCGCTCGTTCGTGCAGGCATGAGTCGAGAGTTTCGGAATCGGAGACCGCGCCGCAAGAGCGTGCGGGGCGCAAAGCGGCTCGCCCTGCATCCTCCTGCGCGCGGGCGACGCACGCGAACCTCAGGCGCGCTCATCGGGCGTCCTGCCCGCCCTGCGTCTTGCCGGCTTGATCGGCGAGCACGGCCAGCAGCAGGACGACGCCGAGCGCGATCCGCTGCAAGTAGGGGTCAACTCCGGCAAGGTTCAGCCCGTTGTTGAGGACGCCGATAAAGACCGCGCCCCACAGCGTCCCGATGACGCTGCCGCGCCCGCCCGTCAGCGACGTGCCGCCGACGACGGTGGCCGCAATCACGTCCAACTCGTACTGCAACCCGGCGTTCGGCACGCCCGCGCCGAGCCGCGACGCGAGCACCAGACCGGCCAGACCCACCAGCACGCCGTTCAGCACATAAGGCAGGAAGGTGAACAATTTCGTGTTGACGCCCGCGTGGAAAGCGGCCTTGGCGTTGCCGCCGAGCGCGTAGATGTAACGCCCGAAGACGGTGCGCGTCAAAAGCACCCACCCCGCCGCGAACACGACGAGCATGATGATCACCGGGACGGGCAGACCCAGCACGCGCCCGCGCCCGACGAAGCCGAAGCTCGCCGGGAGGTTGCTGACGGAACGACCGCCCGTGATGGTGAAGACCAGCCCGCGACAGATCGTCAGCATGGCGAGCGTCGCCACGAATGGCGGGACGCGAAATTGCGCCACGACGAAACCGTTAAAAACGCCGACCGCCACGCCCACGGCGATTGCCGCCGCCGAGCCGAGCAGGACGGAACCTATGCCGCCGCCCGCCGCCGCGATCATCGCCGCCACCACCCCTGCGAGCGCGACCACCGAACCGACCGAGAGATCGATCCCGCCGGTCAGAATCACCATCGTCATCCCCACGGCGAGGATGCCCGTGATGGCGATGCTCAGGGCGATGTTGATCAGGTTCGGCACGGAGAAGAACTCCGGCTTGATGATGGCAAACACCACCGATTCGATCACGATGGCGATGACGATCACGTACTCCGTGACGCGCCGCCACTCAGAGACACGTCCGCGCAGCCCGACGCCCTTCTCTGTTGTCGCTTGGCTCATTTAATGTTCGCTGTCTGTCCGGTTGGAAGCTGTGTTAGTGAAATGCCGCCCGCGGCACGCAGGATGCGCTATTGCCCGCCCGACGCTTTCAGCGATTCGGCGTCTACGATCTTGACGGGGACGGAGATGCTGGCGGGCGTCTGCCCGCCGCTGAAGTGTGTGCGAATCACTTCGATGGTTTTCGCGCCGAGATCGCGCGGCTGCTGCGCCACGTCCGCCTTGAGCTGGCTGCCGCGCTGGATGGCCTTGACGGCTTCGGGCGTCGCATCGTAGCCGACGATCACGAGGTCGTTGCGCCCGCGCGCTTCGGCTGCGGAGAGCGCGCCGAGCGCGCTGTCGTCGTTGATACCGAAGATGGCTTTAATGTCGGAGTTTCCCTGCAACATGTCCTCCGCCGCTTTGAGCGAGCGGTCGCGCACGCCTCCGCCGTTCAGCACGGCGACGATTTTGATGTTGGGGTGCTTCGCCGCGAGTTCCTCTCTGAACCCGTTCTCTCTGTCCAAGCCCGTCTGCACTTCCTGCTGCCCGATGATGCCGACGTTTCCCTGCCCGCCGATGGCGCGCGCGATGAAGTCGGCGGCGAGCCGCCCGCCCGCAAGGTTGTCCGAGGCGACGTGCGAGACAACGCGCCCGCTCTGCGCCGCGATGTCTGCGGTAAAGACGGGGATGCCCGCGTTGTTGGCCTGCTCGATGGCGGGGCCGATGCCTTTCGAGTCGGCGGGGCAGACGATGATGGCGTCCATGCGCTGCACGACGAAGTTTTCGATCTGCGATTGCTGCTTGGCGAGGTCGAAGTCGCCGGAAGTGACGGTCAGTTGATAGCCTTGCTTATCGGCGGCCTCCTTCAAGCCGGCTTCGAGGTCGCGGTAAAACTCGTGCTCTCGCGTCAGCAGCGTGACCCCGATGCGCTTGCCCGCAGAAGAAGTGGATGAAGACGCGGAACCGCCGCTCTGATCAGCGTTCTGGCAACCGGCCATGAGCGCGAAGGCTGCGAGCAGCAGTGATAGACAAAAGAGACGGACGAACGATCTCATGTATGTTTAGGTAGACCTTTCAAGAAGGGTGAAAAGAGTGCATAGAAAATCATAAAGTCGTGGAGATGTCAAAACGAATCTTTTAAACGGCACGACCGCGACTTCGCTTCTCCCTCTTCCGGCGCGCGGCGGCGGCATCGTTGGCGGCAGTTGCGACTCGACACCGAGCGGGTATAATCCCGCGTCGGTCGGCGTTATCGTCAATCGCTTTTTTACAACTGCCGGAGCGGCTCTCCGGCAACGAGTTCGCCACGCTCGCCAACCCTTTTCAAGCGGAAGAAACTCGACCCGGAGATTCGATTCGTCAGGTCTATGACTAAAAGAAAGATAGCTCTCATTCACACATCGCCCGCCGCCATCGCCC
>DASPJG010000233.1:0-4235 GCA_035628755.1 Pyrinomonadaceae bacterium | reverse complement strand
GGCTTCATCGTTCCGCCCCGTCGCGCCCGCTGTGTTATCGTTCGTCGTTCGTAAGTTGAAGAGAGCGAGGTTCTGTGTAAAGTGTCAGAGATGATTCCGGTGGATGGAGGGGCGGTTTCACAGCACGACAGGCCGATGGGTTTCCCGACCTGTCCGGTCTGCGGGCGCGAGTCGAAAGACGAGTTGACGCCGCTCGACGCGCTCGACGAGTGGCTGCGCGCGCTGGTGTCGGCCAACGCCCCGGCAGGCCAGTTCGTGGGCGTGGTGTGCAAGCGTTGCGTGGAGATGTTCGAGCGAGCGCGCACCCAGCTCCAGACCGATGCCGTCGTCTTCGAGCAGGGCGGCCTTGTCCTGCCGACACCCCTCCGGCTCGATGCCGACGACCGCTTCACCGGGCGCGGCGTCACCATCGCCTTTCTCGATTCAGGCTTCTACAAGCATCCCGATCTGACGACGCCGGACAACCGCATCCTCGCCTATCACAGCATCGTGCCCGATCACCAAACGTCTCTGGAGACGAGCGATCCGGCAAGCTGGCACGGGATGATGACCTCGGTGGTGGCGGCGGGCAACGGCTCGCTCTCGAAAGGTTTCTATCGCAGCATCGCGCCGGAAGCGAACGTCGTGCTCATCAAGCTCGCCACGTCCGGTCGCATCTCGGAACGCAACATTCAGGACGGTCTCGAATGGGTGCTCGCGCACCGCAAGGAGTACGACATTCGCATCGTCAACATCTCGGCGGGCGGCGACGACGAGGAGTCCTATCTGAACAACGAGTTGTCGCAGACGGTGGAGCGCGCCGTCAAAGAGGGCTTGGTGGTCGTCTGCGCGGCGGGGAACGCGGGGCACATGCCGGGGCATCCGGTGTTGCCCCCGGCGAGCGCGCCCGCTTCGATCACGGTAGGCGGGCTGGACGACCAGAACTCGCTCGACCGCGCCCGGCGCGGCATGTATCGCTCATCCTACGGCCCGACGATTGACGGCCTGCAAAAGCCCGAAATCATCGCGCCCGGCATCTGGGTTCCTGCGCCGATCCTGCCCGACACGGCCACCGCCGATCAGGCCGAACTCTACGCCACGCTCGACAAAGCCCCGGATGAAGAACTGGTCGCCATCATCGAAGCGCACGCCGAAGTGGACGCAGACCTCTACAACGCGCGCGATCTGCGCCCTTCGCTCCTGCGCCACCTGATCACGATCAAACTGCGCGAGGGCGACGTGATCAGCGAGCATTACAAGTACGTGGACGGCACATCGTTCGCCGCACCCATCGTCTCTTCGATCATCGCCTGCATGCTCGAAGCCAACCCCGGTCTCAAGCCGCAGCAGGTCAAGCGCATTTTGATCGAGACGGCGGAGCGGCTTCCCGGCATCGAGATCGACCGGCAGGGCTGGGGCGGCGTCGCCCCGCGCCGCGCCGTCGAACTCGCGCACAAGTTGAAAGCAATCTAACGCGCGGCAAGTGTGCCGCCCCGCTCCGGTTATTTCACGATGTAGGCGTTCAGTTCCTTGCTGTTCTTCAGATTGAAGACGCGCCCCGAAGCTTCGTCCACCTCGTAGTCGGGCTCTTTGTCCTTGAACATGATCTGGCGGTCGCCCTGCCCCGTCTCCATGTTGACGCCGACCACGCCCGCGCCTTTCTCCTTCTCCTGCTTCACGTCCGTCAGCACGTAGACGTAAAGGCCGCCGCCCTTCGTCGCCGTGTAGCGTTTCGACATGAACTGCTCGTAAGACGACATGGCATTGATGAAGTTGCGGTTCGAGTCGCCCGCGCTGCGCCAGTTGCCCTGCGAAGCGTAAGCCGCCTCTGCCGAATTCGACATCGCCGCGCTTGCGATGGTGATCGCCGTCATCGCGATCTTCTGCCAGCCGGGAACGCCGGGTGCGGCATACTTCGTCGACCACGCGATCTGCTTCGTGCGCGGGTCGAAGGCGAGCAGGTGTTGCTTGCCGCGCACGACCACCGTGCCGTTTTCGCGGCGGCTGATGGAGACGGGTTCGTCCGTCGTGTCCCCGCCCTTCGAGCCGAGCGCGGAGAGACCGCCGAAGCCGAACTTGGCGACCTTCGCCACGGTCGCCGCCGCGCCGAGATTGAACTTGAATTCGAGTTTGACCTTGTACGCCTCTTTCGCCTTGCCGGTGGCCGCCGTGTCGAGCGCGATCAGGTTCTTGCTGTCGGCGATGAGAATCTGGTTCTGGTCGGGCAGGAAGGCGAGGTTGGTGATGCTGTCGTCGGCCTTGTCGTAAAACCAGTTGGCCGTGCCCGCGCGCGGGTCGAGCGCGACGACGCCGAGCGGTTTCTTGACGACGTACTCGCGCTTGCCGAAATCGTAGAACGTGCCGCCGAGCCGCCCGTAGAGCACGCCCGCGCGCAGGTGCATCTCGGCCACCGCGCCGCCGAAATCCTTGCTCGCCCACTTGACCGCGCCCGTGTTCTTATCGATGGCGCGCACCTGCCCCTTGGCCGACGTGTAAACCGTGTCGCCGTCAATCACGGCCTGCGCGTTGCCCTGTTTGATCTTGCCCTCGGTCACGTCGTAGTCAACTTTCCAGACGAGTTTCCCGTCCGAGAGGTTGTAGCGATGCAGTCCGGCGTAGGTGAAGTAAACCGAGTCGCCGTCGAAGACGGGCGGCTGCGCGCCGGAGAGGTCGAACTTCGGAAAGTACCGGCTGCCGCGCTCCATCCCGTAGAGGTCTACGTTGGAAGTAAACTCCGACTCCCAGATCGTCTCGCCCGACGAGAGCTTGAGCGCGATGATGTCCGGCTTGTCTTTCGACGCCGAGGCGTTCCTCGTCGTCAACAGCAGCACCATGTCGCGGTCGTAGACGGGCGACACCTGCACGGTCGCCCCTTTGAGTTTCTCCGTTTCCCAGATGGTCTGACCCGTCAGCGCGTCGAGCGCGGAGAGCTTCGTGTTGCCCTGCACGCGCCCCGAATTCTGGCTGACGAGCAGGAGCGGCGTGCCCGCGATCTCCTGCGTCTGGTACTCGGCCACGCCTTTCAAATCGTCGCGCCGCCAGAGCGTTTCGCCGCTTTCGGGGTTGAGCATGTAGAGGCTCGCGGGCGTGCCGACAAGGAGCGTCCCCGCCTCGGCCACGCGATACCACTTGATCTCCTGCGCGGGCTTGTGCGTCCACAGCATCGCCTGTGCGCGCACCGTGGCGACGACGAACGGCGCGAACAGCGACGCGAAGACGAGCGCGAAAAACAGGGTCGGGGTTGATTGACGAAGGCGACGTGCGGGGCGCGCAGCGAGTTTAACGTGTGAACCGGACGAAGGGCGTGCAGGGTGATTCGACATGGGGGAAGTCCTTATCTCCTGAGAGGGGCTGAATTTTGTTGGCCTGATACTCCTAGTTTAGGAGCGCGGAGTATATCGAACGCGCCGCCCGCCCCGCATCGCCCAAAAGTCCTATGCGCGGGTAAACTTTCGATATACTCCGGCGGGCGCGGTTGATTGTCGTTTGAGAGGAAAAGACACGCGTGAAAATCCGGCGGGCAAGTTTCCACGCGCCGCCAGACCTGTGCGGGTGACGAAATGAATTCAAGGCGCGGCGCGAGCGCGGGGCTGGCTTTTTGCGCGGCGCGATGCGTAAACTGCGCGCGCCGACGCTCGCTCGATTTGCCGCAGGGAGGCCACCGCCGCAATGTCACCCGATCAGTTCTTCCTTAAATATTCCACGCCGCTGCTCGCGCTCGTCATACTCGTCAGCGCGACCGCTCTTCTCGACCTCTACAATCCGAAAAACGACCTCATCAAGCGTCTCGGCGAAAAATACCCCGGCGAGACGGTCTACTTCTCGACCGATCAAAAGCCCTTCTACTCGCCGACGGCTCTCTTCGGCATGCTCGACAAGTATTCGGACGAGGACAGGCGCGCGCACATCCGGTTCATTTATCTCGATCTCATCTACCCGTTGATCTACTCCGTCACGGCAGCGATTCTGCTCGCCTTTCTGCTGCCTGTCCTGCTGCCCGCACGACAGGCGAAGTTCCCCTATCTTAGTCTCCTACCCATCGCGGCGGCTGTCTTCGACTATCTGGAAAATTTAAGCATGCTGTGGATATTGCGACGCTACGCCGGAGGCTACCGGCCTTCCGGCGTAGCTTTCTTTTCCAGCGCGATGACAACCTTAAAGGTGCTGCTGTTCTGTGCCATCCTCCTGCTCTTCGTCGCCAGCCTCGGCGCGTTCGTCGTCAGGGCGTTGAGAACAGCCGGGCATTAACTCGTCCA
>DASPJG010000232.1:0-3818 GCA_035628755.1 Pyrinomonadaceae bacterium | reverse complement strand
GCGCGGCTACATCCTCGACGGCTTCCCGCGCACGACGGCGCAGGCCGCGATGCTGGAAAAACTGGCGGTCGAGCAGGGCAACAAGATTCAGGCCGTCCTCGTTGATGTGCCGTTCGAACTGTTAGAGCAACGCGCCACGGGGCGTCGCAGTTGTCCCGTGTGCGGCGAGATTTACAACGTCCATTTCAAGCCGCCGAAGGTTGAAGGCTTCTGCGATCTGCACCCGGACGCGCCGCTCACGCACCGCGCCGACGACACGGCGGAAAAAATTCGTGTCCGGCTCGCGACCTACGAGGAACAGACGCGCCCGCTGCTCGACTACTACGAAGCTTCGCACCGCCTCCAACGCGTGGACGGCACACGCGAACCGGAAGCGATCTACGCGGACATTGAAAAGCTGGTAAATCGTGAATCGTAAATCGCGAATAGAAAGAACTAAGGTTTATCTGTTCACGATTTACGATTCACGATTCACGAATAAATGATTATCGGGAAGTCGAAAAAAGAGTTGGAGAAGATGAGCGCGGCGGGGCGTCTAGCGGGGCTGGTGCGCGAGGAGTTGCGGCGCATGGCGCGCGCTGGCGTCACCACGCTCGACCTCGATCGCGCCGCCGAGCGGATGATTCTCGAAGCGGGCGCGAAGCCCACGTTCAAGGGCTATCACGGTTATCCGTATTCCATCTGCGCGTCGGTCAACGAGCAGGTCGTCCATGGCTTCCCTTCGGATTACGTGCTCCAAGACGGCGACATCATTTCGATTGACGTGGGCGCGACGCTGGACGGCTTCGTCGGCGACACGGCGACCACGGTTCCCGTCGGGCAGGTTAGCGAGGACAAACTCCGCTTGATCCGCGTGGCGGAAGAAAGTCTGGAGCGCGCCATCGAGCAATGCCGCCACGGCAGGCACCTAGGCGACATCGGCTGGGCGGTGCAGGAGTATGCCGAAGGACAGGGCTACTCGCTCGTGCGCGATTACGGCGGTCACGGCATCGGGCGCAAGATGCATGAAGACCCGCACATCCCGAACTACGGGCGACCCGGAACCGGCGCGAAGATAAAAAACGGCTACGTTTTCGCGGTCGAACCGATGCTCAACATGGGCACGCACCACACGAAGACTCTGGCCGACGGCTGGACGGTGGTGACGGTTGACGGGCAGCCGAGCGCGCACGTCGAACACACGATAGCCATCACGGAGGAAGGGCCGCAGGTGTTTACGCGTGTGCCGGAAGAGATCGAGAGATTGCAGGTTGCCGGCGCAATAACGGCCTGACGCGGGCGGAAGCGTCTCCGGCTTGGCATAAGGTCAATGCTGTGTTAATATCCGCAGTTTGCCGAGACTGGCAATTTTAAATCTATCGGAAAGCGGGTCGGGTGGCGGCAAGGTTTGCGTGGCTGCGTGCCGGTCAGGCTTTCGCTCCCGGTTTGAGTCGAGGCCGGAAATTCCGGTGGAAAAGGTGGACGGGTTATGAAAGTAAGGGCTTCCGTTAAAAAGATGTGCGACAACTGCAAGGTCATCCACCGCAAAGGCGTGGTGCGCGTGATCTGCACGAATCCGAAACACAAACAGCGACAAGGCTAATCGTAAATTTCAAATTTGAGGTTTCATATCTCGAATTTTTAAAGGTTGGAGAGAAGAAATGGCTCGTGTAGTTGGCGTCGATCTTCCGGTGAACAAACGCGTTGAGGTCGGCCTTACATATATCTACGGCATCGGGCGTTCGCGCTCGAAGTCCATCCTGCAAGAGGCGGGCATCAATCTCGATACGCACGTGCGCGATCTGGACGAGGAGCAACTCGGACGCATCCGCTCGATCATCGAGGGGCAGGGCGAGGTCGAAGGCGACCTGCGCAAGCGCGTGCAGATGGACATCAAGCGTCTGATGGACATCGGCGCGTATCGAGGGTTGCGTCATCGGCGCGGGCTTCCCGTCCGCGGCCAGCGCACGCACACCAACGCGCGCACGCGCAAAGGGCCGCGCCGCGCGACCATCGCCAAGAAGAAAGCGCCCGGCAAGAAGTAGCATTCAGCCGTCAGCCACCAGCGTCCGGTTTCGGGTTGTTGGCGGGCGGTCGAGGATTCAAACCATCGCGGTCAGCGCGGCTTACCATGTTTAAGCCGGATGCCGACCGCTGATAGCTGAAAGCAATTATGGCAAAAGCAACAGCAGCAGGCGGGAAGAAAAAGACCTTTCGTAAGAAAGAGAAGAAGAACATCCCGAACGGCATCGCCTTCATCGCGGCGTCTTTCAATAACACGATGATCTCGATCACCGACCTTGAAGGCAACCTGATCGCGCAGTCGTCCTCGGGCGCGCGCGGCTTCCGCGGTTCGCGTAAGGGTACGCCGTTCGCGGCGCAGCAGGCGGCCTACGAGGCGGCGCAGAAGGCGAAAGAAGCGGGAATGCAGCAGTGCGAAGTGCGCGTCAAGGGGCCGGGCGGCGGTCGCGAGTCAGCCATCCGCGCGATCAACAACGCGGGCATCCGCGTCACCACGATCCGCGACACGACGCCGATCCCGCACAACGGCTGCCGCCCGCCGAAGCGGCGCAGAGTTTAAGGCAGTGGTCAGTCTTCAGCCGCCGGCATTCAGCTTTGAATGCCTGATCTGGCTGAATGCTGGCGGCTGATAGCTTAATTAACCTAAAGGATGAAGGGTCGCGGTCGCGCATGGGCGCGTGCGGTCTGTAAACTTTTCCGTCTTAACTATTAGACTGGAGGCAGAAAGAAGTGGCTAGGTATAGAGCAGCGGTGTGCCGTTTGTGCCGCCGTGAAGGTGCGAAATTATTTCTGAAGGGCGACAAGTGCTACAAGCCTTCGTGCCCGATTGAAGCGCGCGGCACACAGCCGCCCGGACAACACGGTAACTCGCCGCGACGCGGCAAAGCCCTCGTCGGCTATGGCCAGCAGTTGCGCGAGAAGCAGAAGGTCAAGCGCATCTATTTCATCCTCGAAGGCCAGTTTCGCAACTACTTCGAGCGCGCCGCCCGCCAGAAAGGCATCACCGGCGAAAACCTGCTCGTCCTCTTGGAGCGCAGGCTCGATAACGCCGTGTACCGCGCTGGCTTCTCCACATCGCGGCGGCAGGCGCGCCAGTTGGTCAACCACGGCCACATCGAAGTGAACGGGCGCAAAGTTGACATCCCCTCTTTTCAGGTGAAAGCCGGAGACGTGGTGACGGTACGCGAGACGAGCCGCAAGAACGCGCACATCGAAGGCGCGTGGCAGACGGCAGCCGGTCGCGGTCGTCCCTCGTGGCTCGCGCCCGCTGAAGGCGCGGAGATGGGGGCGCGCGTGGCGAGTTTGCCGACGCGCGACGACATTGACCGTTCAATTAACGAGCAACTTATCGTCGAGCTTTATAGCAAGTAACATCCGCGCGGGTGGCGGTGGCCGACTGTTTTCGCGCATGTCATTTCGGACATGCCGGGGCGGTGGCCGCCGCTCTCGCGCACACAGGCTTTCAATAACAGCCAGAGGGTCAAAGAAAAGTATGGCTATGGATCAAAATAATCTCTGGACAGGATTTCAAATGCCGCGCCGTCTGGCGGTCGAGAACGAGACGTTGACCGACCGCTACGGGCGTTTTTCCGCGCAGCCTTTCGAGCGCGGCTTCGGCACGACCATCGGCAACTCGTTGCGCCGCGCGTTGCTCTCCTCAATCGAAGGCGCGGCCATCACGGCGGTCAAGATCGAGGGAGTCGAGCACGAATTCTCTTCGATTCGCGGCGTCGTGGAAGATGCGACGGACGTGATCTTGAACCTCAAGCAGATTCCCATCAAACTGCACGGCGGCGAGGCCAAGACGCTGACGATCA
>DASPJG010000231.1:0-5618 GCA_035628755.1 Pyrinomonadaceae bacterium | reverse complement strand
CGACGACGAGCAATTGCGTCGCCTCGGACGCACGCACACCGCCGCCGACGCGCGGCGCACGCTCTCCTTCCTGCGCGAGGCCGGGTTCGACAACGTGAGTTTCGATCTCATCGCGGGGCTGCCCGGCCAGACGCTCGCCGGGTGGGCGCGAAACATGGACGACGCGCTCGCCTTGCGCCCCGCGCACCTCTCGCTCTACCTGCTCGAAGTACACGAAGGCACGCCGCTCGCCGAGCAACTACGGCAAGGCCGCTGGCCGCAACCCGACCCGGACATGGCCGCCGCGATGTATCAACTGCTCATCGAGCGCACGCGCGCCGCCGGTTACGAGCACTACGAAATTTCCAACTTCTGTCTCGCGGGGCGCGAGGCGCGCCACAACTTGAAATACTGGACGAACGCCCCTTACTACGGCTTCGGCTCGTCCGCGCATTCCTACGACGGCGCGCGCCTGCGCTGGTCGAATGAGCGCGACGCGGCGCGCTACGTCGAACTCATGGAAGGGCGCGGCGCGGCCATTGTCGAAACGAACGAACTGAGCGCGCGCGACGCGGGCGCGGAAGCCCTCTTCCTCGGTCTGCGTCTCATGCGCGGCGTTGACCTCAAAGCGCACCGCGAGTTGTTCGACGTGGACGTGCGAAGCGAGTACGCCGCCGACCTCTCGCGTTTCCGCGAGGCCGAATTGATCGAAATTGACGGCGACCTGCTTCGTCTCACGCGCTCCGGCGTGCTGCTCTCGAATGAAGTCTTCGCCGCCTTCGTCTAAATAATCCATTTATGATTGATCTACGCAGCGACACCGTGACGAAACCGACGCCCGCGATGCGGCGCGCGATGAGTGAGGCCGAAGTGGGCGACGACGTGTACGGCGAAGACCCCACGGTCAACCGCTTGCAGGAGCGGGCGGCGGAAGTGTTCGACAAAGATGCCGCGCTGTTCGTGCCGACGGGTTCGATGGGCAACCAGATCGCCCTCAAGCTGCACACGCGACCGGGCGCGGAAGTCGTCATAGAGGAACGCGGCCACATCTACAACTACGAGATGGCCGCGATGGCCGCCGTCTCCGGCACGCTCGCGCGCCCGGTCAAAAGCTCGGACGGCAGCGGCATCCTCCACTGGGACGACATCAAGGCGGCCATTCACGCCAACGACGCCCCGTACTACGTTGCCTCGACCGGACTCATCGCTTTGGAGAACTCGCACAATCTGGCGGGCGGCACGCTTCTTCCCAAGCGGCGCACCGAAGAGATTTGCGCGGGCGCGCACGCGCTCTGCATCCCCGTCCATCTCGACGGCGCGCGCATCTTCAATGCCGCCGTCGCGCTCAACGAGACGGTCGCCGCGCTGGCCGCGCCCTGCGACTCGGTGATGTTCTGCTTATCGAAGGGGCTGGGCGCGCCCGTCGGCTCGATGCTGCTGGGAAGCCGCGCCTTCATCGACGAGGCGCGTCGCTGGCGCAAACTGCTCGGCGGCGGGATGCGACAGGCGGGCGTCATCGCTGCCGCCGGACTCGTCGCGCTCGAAGAGTCGCCCGGGATATTGCACGTCGATCACGCGAACGCGCGCCGTCTGGCCGAAGGCGTCGCCGAAATTCAGGGCGTGGAGATCGACCCCGAACGCGTCGTCACCAACATCGTCATCTTCGACATCGCAGGCACGCGGCAGTTGGCCGACGCAATCTGCGCGCGCCTGCGAGCGCACGGCGTCCTCGCCTCTGGCTTCGGTTCCTCTATCCGCATGGTCACGCACTACGACGTGTCAACGGCTGACATCGACGCCGCCATTAAAGCCCTGCGCGACGTGCTGCGCGAACAATAAGTTTCGGGTTTCAGGTTTCAAGTGCAAAAACTTTCAGACCTGAGACTTGAAACCCGAAACTCAAAACCTTTTTATGACACCACTGATCATCGCCATTGACGGCCCTTCGGGCGCGGGCAAGTCAACGCTCGGGCGCAGGCTCGCGCGCGAACTCGGATTGCTCTACGTGGACACGGGCGCGATGTACCGCGCCGCCGCGCTCGCCGTCGTCAAGGCGGGCGTCAACGCTACGGATGTAGACGACGTGGCGCGGGTCGCCGCGCGCGCGCGCATCGAACTCGCGGGCGATCCGGATTCCCTGCGCGTCCTGCTTGAAGGGCGCGACGTGTCCGCCGAGATTCGCACGGAGCAGATCACGCGCCTCTCCTCCGTCATCTCAGCGATCCCGGCGGTGCGCCGCGACCTCGTGCGCCGCCAGCGCGAGATGGGCGCGCACGGCGGCGGCGTTGTCCTCGACGGGCGCGACATCGGCACGGTCGTCTTTCCTGCGGCGGACGTTAAATTCTTTCTCACCGCCGTGCCCGAAGAACGCGCCAAGCGGCGTTTCGATCAAGACCACGGCAAAGAACCCGACCTCACTTTTCAGGACACCCTCGCCGACATCAACACGCGCGACGAACGCGACTCGACGCGCGCCGACTCGCCCCTGCGCATCGCCGAAGACGCCGTCGTGATAGACACCACCGAACTCTCCGTCGAACAGGTCTTCGCGCGTATGCTGGAAGTCGTCCGCGAGCGGCGGCCAATTAAAGAGAGCGGCGCGTAAACCCGAAGGACTGTCGCTTATGTTCACAGGCATCATCGAAGAGTTGGGGCGCGTGCGCGGCTTGGAGCGGCGCGGCGAGGGCGTGCGAATGACGGTCGAGGCGCGGGTGGTGACGGAAGGCACGCGCGAGGGCGACTCCATCGCGGTCAACGGCGTGTGCCTGACCGCGCTCGAAGTGGGGCGCGACAGTTTTGCCGCCGACGGGTCGCGCGAGACCTTGCAGCGTTCGACGCTGGGGAGCTTGCGCGCCGGTTCGGTCGTCAACCTCGAACGCGCGGTGACGCCCGAGACACGGCTCGGCGGCCACATCGTGCAGGGGCACGTTGATGGGCGCGGGCGTTTCCTCTCGGCGGAGGAACACGGCGGCTCTTGGACGGTGCGCATCGCTTACCCGCCGGAACTCGCGCGCTATCTGGTCTACAAGGGATCGGTCACGGTCGAGGGCATCAGCCTGACGGTGGCCGCGCTCTCGGACGACTATTTCGAGATCGCCGTCATCCCGAAAACGTGGGCGGTGACGAACCTCTCGCACCTGCGTTCCGGCGATGCCGTCAATCTTGAGGCCGACATCATCGCCAAGTACGTCGAGCGCATCCTGACGGTCGGCGCGCGGCAGACCGGGGCGGCGCAAACGCCGGGATTGACTGTAGAGAAACTGGCCGACCTCGGCTACAGGTAACTCCCGGCGGGCGGGACAAAAAAACGCCGGAATTTTCTATCAAGTGACGCGGGCGCACGGCGTCTACGCGGTCGCGCCTGCGCCCTTCTCTCCATTTTCCAGAGATTCCCGCCGGGCATCAGGCTTGCATTAAAATTGTGAGTCGCAAAAATGGCGGCTTTCGGGTAACATAAACGGCGGTACAACGCTCCCCCGATAATTCATTTGCCGTACTAGGACTTTCGATGCCTTTTTCCTCCATTGAAGCCGCCGCCGCCGACATCCGCGATGGCCGCATGGTCATCATCGTGGATGATGAAGATCGCGAGAACGAGGGCGACCTCGTCTGCGCCGCCGAAAAGGTGACGCCCGAGATCATCAACTTCATGGCGACGCACGCGCGCGGCCTGATCTGCATGCCGCTCACCGAAGAACGCTGCGACGAACTGCACCTCACGATGCAGGTCGCCGACAACACCTCTTTTCTCGGCACGGCCTTCACCGTCTCCATCGAGGCCAGACGGGGAGTGACGACCGGCATCTCCGCCGCCGACCGCGCGACCACCATTCTGACCGCCGTTGACCCGAAGACCCGACCGTCAGACCTTGCGCGCCCCGGCCACATCTTTCCGCTGCGCGCGCGCAAAGGCGGCGTCCTCGTGCGCCCCGGCCAGACCGAGGCGAGCGTTGATATGGCGCGCATCGCCGGTCTCTATCCGGCGGGCGTCATCTGCGAGATCATGAACGCCGACGGGACGATGGCGCGCCTGCCCGAACTGCGCGAGTTCGCACGCCAGCACGACCTGAAGATCATCTCCGTGGCCGACCTCGTGCGCTACCGCATGCAGAAGGAGACGCTCGTGCGCCGCGCCGCCGAGGCCGAGATCAAGACCGTCTATGGCCGCTTTCACGCCGTCGCCTTCGAGAACGTGATTAACTCCGAAGTGCACCTTGCGATGGTGATGGGCGACGTGAAGACCGAAGAGCCGGTGCTGGTGCGCGTCCACACGGCGAACATCACGGGCGACGTGTTCGGCTCGCTCATGGACGACACGAATTTCCAGTTGCACACGGCATTAGAGAAGATCGCCGCCGCCGGGCGCGGCGTCGTGCTCTATTTGAAACAGCACCAGCACGGCCTCGACCTCATGCACCAACTGCGAACCTATGCCCTGATGCACGAACGCCAGCTCACCTTCGAGGAGGCGAGCGTCGAGACGGGCTACGGCGCGAACCGCGACTACGGGGTCGGCGCGCAAATCCTGCACGAGCTGGGTCTGCGCCGCATCATGCTCTTGACGAACCATCCGCCGAAAGTGACCGCGCTCGAAGGCTTCGAGTTGGAAGTTGTCGGTCACGTGCCGCTCGGTTCGCCTGCGAAAGAAACTTTGAACGCGGAACGATGATTGAAAGCCGGTTCATCGCCCGCGCTCGGTCGTCCGTTGTTTAGTAATTCACGCGCCGTTTATCAAGGAAAGGGTTGAACAACGTCCGACAGGCATCTCCCATCAGCCTGCTCCTTTGTTCCGCGTTCACACTTCAACGTTAAAGCTATGCCTGTTGACGACAGGGACGAACGTTCCACCGGGTCATCACCTGAGACAGACGAGCCTACTGCGCCCCCGCCGTCGCAGAGCGACGAACGCGTTGCCGCGGAGGAGAGCGCGACCGCGCCCGGCGACGCGGAGCCGCGCACGCCCGCCGAGCGTCGCCGCTGGCGACGCTACGTCAACCGGCGCAACGCCGCGATTGCCGCCGTGGCAATCGTCGCCCTCGTCGTGCTGATCGCCGTCCTCGCGTTCCTCCTCTATCGCACGGGTCGCGTGGATAACCTGATCGCCCGGCAGATCGTTTCGACGCTGCGCGAGTACAACATCCGCGCGGAGATCAGGGAGTTTCACACCAAGTTCGGGCCGCGCACGGTCGAGATGCAGGGTCTCGATCTCTACGACATGACGACGGGCGAGCAACTCGGTCGTGTCGAGCGCGTCCTCGCCACCATCCGCATCGAAGACATGTTCGCGCTCAACCTGCGGCGCAACATCAATCTCGAATCGTTGCAGATCGAAGGACTCGAAGCGTGGGTCAAGTTCGACGAAGAGGGGCGTTCGAACTTTCGCAACATCACGCTCCCGCCGCCCGCCGAAAATCAGCGCATCACCTTCTCTTACGCCACCGCGCGGATCGAACTCCGAAACGGCGTCGTCCACTACGGCGACGAGCGGCACGAGATCGCGGGCGAGGCGCGAAATTTGCGCGCCACCATCGAGCCGGACGACCCGAACGCGCCCGCCGAGAGCCGCATGAACCGTGTCTGGGTCGCGCTCTCCGATTCCACTTTCACTTACGACGGCAAGCCCGTCGAACGGATTGACA
>DASPJG010000230.1:0-3665 GCA_035628755.1 Pyrinomonadaceae bacterium | reverse complement strand
GACCTTCGCCGGAGACCTCTCGGTCATCAGCATTTTCGACGCCGTGCAGGTCATCGAAAACGCGCGCCTCACAGGCACGCTCACGCTCACGTCGGCGGCAAAGACGGACGCGCCCGCCGGTCGCATCCGCTTCAACGAGGGGCGCATCGCCGCCGCCGAAAGCGGCCTCGATAAAGACGCGGACGCGCTGCGCCGCCTCGTCGAGCTGACGGGCGGCGAATTCGATTTCGAGCGCGCCACGGAAAGTTATCCCACGACCATTCAAGCCACCAGCAACACGAGCCTCCTGCTGAACGCGCTGCGCGAACTGGACGAAGAAAATCGGTAGGGAAAAGGTGAAGGGGCTAAGAGACGAGGGGGAGGCGGCAACTTGATTTCCCTCGCCCTGTGACCTCTCGATTTAATCCAGTAGGACGCGTGCGCGGAGGGCTTCGGCGCGTTCGAGTGCGGCGTGGAGGCGGAGGAATTGTTTGTAGTTCTGGCTGCGCTTTTCGATGCGCGCCCGCTCCGAGCCGCTGAGGTCGTTGAGCAGGATGAGATCGAGGAAGTCGTAATAGTCGGGCGCGGCTTTGGGCGGCAGTTCGCGCGCGTAAGAGGTGCGGGCGTTGTCCTCGGCGGTGAAACCGGCCAGCGCGTCGAAGAGATGATCGGTGGTGACGTGCGAGGCTTCGCGCGCGAGACGGATGGGCAGGCGCAACTCGAAGAAGCGCAAGCCTTCCGGCGTCGTCACGGCGCGCAGAGATTTCGCGCCCTCGCCGTCGAAGGGCGAGTCGGGGTCAACGAGTATGCGCAGGAGCCGCGGCTGGTCTTCGACGCTCACGGTGTCGAGCGCGAGTTGCACGCGGTCGGCCAGAAACTTTTCAAACTGCGCGTCGAACGGGTAAGTGATGCGGCCTTGACAGCCGACGGCCTCGCCCTCGCCCGCCGTCTCGTGCGGCAGGCGCGCCGGGCACTTCTCGCACACGCTCGTCTCCTCCTGCATCCGCTCGATCTCGATGCTCGAACGCTCGACGAAACGTAGTTTCTCCTCGGACGGCGCGGCCTGCTCGCCCGTCGTCACGCGCGTGTGGATGTTGCCGAGCCGCCCCCACGCGCGCAGGTGTTCTTCCGTGTAGCGCGCGCGCAACTCGCAGGGGTATTCAATCGCAAACTCTAAAGACAAACTGCCTCCCGCCCCGACAATTTCTCACGCCCGTGATAGCCGCGCAGGCGACCGGCAAATGCCGCGCGCAATTCTTAACGTGCCGTCGGAGTGCAGGCGTATAATAACAAAGACACGGCGCGAGCGTTAGGCACTGCCATAAACGGCCTTCCGCGCGCCCGGCGCACCCTCGCCAGTCAAGCGACAGGCAAATTTGACCGACGGAGTTTCCCCCGGATGGCAACCGCACTCTCAACCCCCGACACGCGCGCGAAACGCGCAGGCTCGCCCCTCCGAGACCTGCTGGCCTTCCGCCGCGACCCGCTGAAGTTTCTCACGCGCATTGCGCGCGAACACGGCGACCTCGTTCATTTCCGCATGGGGCCGCAACACGCCCTCCTGCTCAACCACCCGGATTTAGTCCGCGACGCGCTCGTCACGCGCGGCGACCATTTCCACAAAGGCCGCGCGCTGCAACGTTCCAAACGGCTGCTCGGCGAGGGACTGCTGACGAGCGAGGGCGACTACCACCGACGCCAGCGACGCCTCGCGCAGCCGGCCTTTCATCGCAAGCGCGTCGAGAGCTACGGCGCGGTGATGGTGGAATACGCCGCGCGCAGCAGTTCGCGCTGGCAGGACGGCGAGACGCTAGACATCGCGCATGAGATGATGCGGCTCACGCTCTCCATCGTCGGGAAGACTCTGTTCGACACCGACGTTGAGGCCGAGGCCGACGAGATCGGCCACGCGCTCACGGAGTTGCTGGAACTCTTCCAGATGCTCCTGCTGCCCTATTCGGAGTATCTCGAACGGTTGCCGCTGCCCGCCAACCGCCGCTTCACGCGCGGGCGTGCCAAGCTCGATTCCGTCATCTATCGCATCATCAACGAACGTCGCGCGACGGGCGCGGACAGGGGCGACCTGCTCTCCATGCTGCTGCTCGCGCAGGACGAAGAGGACGCGACCGGCGGCATGAGCGATGAACAACTCCGCGACGAAGCGTTGACGATCTTCCTCGCCGGTCACGAAACGACCGCCAACGCGCTTGCCTGGACTTGGTATCTGCTCGCGCAAAACCCGGAGGCGGAAGCAAAACTCCAAGCCGAACTCGACGCGGTTCTCGAAGGCGGCAGGCTGCCCGCGGTCGAAGACCTCCCGCGCCTTCGCTACACGGAGATGGTCTTGGCCGAATCAATGCGGCTCTATCCCCCGGCGTGGGTGCTGGGTCGTCTCGCCGTCAAGGATTACGCGGTCGGCGAGCACGTCGCGGAGAAGGGAACGCTCGTTCTCATCAGCCAGTATGTCATGCACCGCGACCCGCGCTTCTTCCCCGATCCGTTGCGCTTCGACCCCGAACGCTTCACGCCGGAAGCGAAAGAGGCGCGACCGCAGTATGCCTATTTTCCTTTCGGCGGCGGCGCGCGTCGCTGCATCGGCGAGGGCTTCGCGTGGATGGAGGGGACGCTCCTTGTCGCGGCCATCGCCCGCCGCTGGCGCATGCGCCTTGTCCCCGGCCATCCGGTCGTCCCACACCCGCGCATGACGCTCCGCCCGAAACACGGGATACAAATGAGGTTGGAAGACAGGTCGAACGCGGGCGGGCGAGGTTGAAAGGGAAACGCGAAAGGAAGGCGCGAACTAGAAGCGCGAATCAACACCCGACGCTTCACTCGTTATGTCTCAACTTTGCGTCTCCGGCGAGAAATCAGTCCTCCGAAGTCGCACAGAGTTAAAGCCCGGAGGCGCGAAGAAAACTACCGGCGCGGTCTTGACCTGTTCGCCCGCTTCCCGACCCTGTGCCGTTAGTTTCCGTTCCTCTGCCCCCTTTGTTAATCTTGCGCGCATGAAGATCACGGAAGAGTTTGTCGAGATCATGATCTGCCCGGCCTGCCAGTCGAAGGTGCGCCTGAGTGAGGACGGCGGCGCGATCAAGTGCCTCGGTTGCAGGCGCGTCTATCCGATTGAAGACGACATGCCGATGATGCTCCCCGACAAGGCGACGATTGAGGACGACGCACCGCCAGCCGCCGAACGCCCCGCTTGAGTTTTATGAACGCCCTGCAAACCCCGGCGACGCGCCACGCGCCTGAAGCCGCGCCGCCCGCGCGCGCCTTTGCAGCCCCGCCGCAGCCGCTCGCTCCGGCGCGCTGGGATTGGGGCGAAGTGCGGCGCGTGCTCGTCGTGCGCCTGCGCTCCATCGGCGACACGGTGCTCTCGACGCCCTCGCTCTACGCCCTGCGACGATTCCTCCCCGACGCTCAAATTGATCTCCTGCTCGAAGACTGGGTTGCGCCGCTGCTCGACGGCAACACGGACGCCTCGCGCATCCTCACCGTCAGGCGCGACAGCCGCACCACCGCGCGCCTCGCGCTCGCCCGCAGGCTGCGCGCCGGGCGCTATGATGTCGCGTTCAACCTGCACGGCGGCAGCACCGCCGCGCTGCTGACCCGCGCATCGGGCGCGCGCCATCGCGTCGGCTACGAGAGTTATCGTTTCAGCCAACTTCACAACCACGCCGCGCCGC
>DASPJG010000229.1:0-2397 GCA_035628755.1 Pyrinomonadaceae bacterium | reverse complement strand
GTCCCAGTGGCCTTGCATCTGCGCGAGTATTGCCAACTGGTGCAGTGTGAAGGCGGTGCCCCGTTGATTTGGAAGCCTCTTGTCAATTTCCAAGCTTTCATCGTAAAGACGGCGCGCCTTCAATAGTTCCCCGCGATCCTGATAGACCATAGCAAGGTTATGAGCAAATAATGCGATCCACTGCTCAATAGATGAAATACGCGCAGCAGTTAGCCCTTGCTCTCCCGTTCGTATAGCTTCATCCCAGTAACCCCGAAGCGTTAGAAACTCTCGTATGGCAGATGCCATACGCATTAGGCTATTCCAGTCTTTAAGCTCGGATGCCGCGTCCAACGCGCTCAAGATGTTATCTTTCTCATCCTCTATGGAGTTTAAATGCTCGAAGGTAGGTTCTGCGTTTGCTTCTGCATAACGTTGAAAACGGGAGACGAATCTTGAGCGAATGCGGGCGGCGCGAGGGTCGCGTGACAGGCGTGCTTTTGCCAGTTCGCGGGTCAAGCCTTCGATGGATAATCGCTGACTAGTATCGGTAGATCGGATAAACCATAGTGCAGACAGTGTTTTTATCGCTTCCCTAAATCGTTTCCTGTCCTTCTCCTTATCTAACCCGACAACTTCAGCTAATGCCTTCCGCTTAGCTCCTGGCACGAAGAGTGAGAGAGCTAACAGGACAGCCCGTCCTCCATTGTTCATCTGTTTCAAGTTGAATGAGCGGTCGAAAACACGTTTCGCCGCCTCGCCTTCACCTTGCTTCAGATCACCAAGCACTTCCTGTGGTGATTGTGCCAGATCAATCTGGCCGACGATCCATTGCAAGACGAGCGGATTGGCGTCAGCTGTTTCAATCACGCTGTCGTAATCAAGACCCTCGAATGCCGTCGGATCATGAACCTGTGCGATGAGGCGTCGCAGAAAAGTATGTGCTTCTTCAGATAACATATGACGTAGCGCGATGTTGCGCGCTGCTGCTTCAACCATGTCCCGCGTAGTAATAAGCGCGGAGCAGAGCGCGGGCTGCGCCAGCCATTCAGCACAGGGCCTCGCTTTTTCGGGCTTTATAGTCTCGAAGTTGTCCAGCACGACGAGCGTCGGGGCCGCCGCCACGACTTCGCGTACCTGCTCCTTCTTAGGCTCAAGGGCGAGTTTGCGGAGGTCTTCATACTTCAACTGCTTGGCTATCTCGTCGAGAAGCGTGGACAGCGAGAAGTCTTCGCGTCCATCGGCACTCACCCAGACGACCCGTTGAGCGAAATCATCGCTCAGCGCCCGCGCGGCCTCGGCCGCAAGTGCGGTTTTACCCACGCCGCCCGCGCCCCACAGCGCAACCAGCCGTCGCTTATGGGGTGCGAGTTCGTCTTTTAACCGCTCAATAAGGTCATTACCTTCATTGTCACTGCGGCCAACAAAATCCACTCTGAGAATGTCAGGGATATAACCCGACGGGGTAGGACGGGGCGTCTCGACGGTAAGAGGAACGTGGGAGCTACGGCTTGAGCTTACTTCTGCGGCGGCATCGCGGATGCCTTTAGCGATATCTAGAAATGCGTCGTCGGTATTGTCCCATTTCGTCACGGGCTTGGCGTCTTTCGGTAAGGCTTGAAGCCTGCCGAAGGGCGCGCTCTGCCAGTCGCAGGGGCGCAGGATGATGGGGATCACGCGGGCCTCCCCAGCCTCATGCCTTTCCATCGCCCGCTCCACTTCAATGTCATAGCAGTAGTCCGAGGCGAGAAAGTCGGCGCTTACTAACAGCAGAATGATATGAGCGGAGTTTAAATGAGCGTCAATCTGTCTATCCCACTCCTGTCCCGCACTGATCCTGCGGTCGTGCCACTCTCTTACGACGCCCTGTCGCTTCAGCATTGATAGATGATTCTTTAGCTGATCGCGCAGTCCTTCATCTATGTGTGAGTAAGAGTAGAAAATCTCTATGGCGTCGGCGGATTGAGGGGCCATAGGCGTCTAAACTCCCTTCCGAAGATGCCGGAACTATAACATCATCCGCTCAATCTGTTTCGACGGGTGCGCCGGCGTCTTGCCAGGCGCGCCAGCCGCCGTCCATGGAGTGGACGTTGGTGTAGCCCATGCGTTGGAGGTTGTCGCAGGCGAGGGCGGAGCGGTAGCCGCCGCCGCAGTAGAGGATGAGTTCGGCCGCCTTGTCGGGGTGGCGGGTTTCGATGTCGCGTTCGATGACGCCGCGCCCCAAGTGCTCGGCTCCGGCGGCGTGGCCCGCTTGCCATTCGTTGTCTTCGCGCACGTCGATGAGTCGCGCCCGCGGGTTGGCCGCGAGCCGGGCGCGGGCCTCTTCGACCGTGACCTCGCGGACGCGTCGTTTGGCGTCCTCGACCAGACGCAGGAATCCTTCGGTGTGATCCATGTGCTTCCGTAAGTCCTTCCGTT
>DASPJG010000228.1:0-3165 GCA_035628755.1 Pyrinomonadaceae bacterium | reverse complement strand
ACGACGAACTGCTCCTGAAGAAACAGAAATCCGACTTGAACGTGGCCGCCACCAACTCGGCGCAGGGCGAGACGATTCAGGTGATCGACCCGGCGAGTTTGCCCGTGCGCCCCGTCGCACCGAAGCGTCCGCTGCTCATCGCGCTCGGCCTCGCGCTTGGCCTCGCTGTCGGTCTCGCGTTCGCCGCCGCCTTTGAAGTGCCGCGCCTCCTGACGATTCAAACCGTCGAAGACGCGCGCCACTACACGGGGCTGCCCGTCCTGATCTCGGTGCCCGAACTCCTGACGCCGAAGGAACAGCGTCGCGCCCGCGTGCGCCGCATGGCGACGGCCTTCGCCGGTCTCGCCATCACGGTCGTCAGCATCCCCGCGCTCGCGCTCGCCCTGCGGTTCTCGCGCGTCTTTGATCTGTTCGTCTCGTGACAAGGGTTGTCCGTGGCCAGTTGTCAGTTGCAGGTGGCAACCACGCAAGTTGCTGAAGACGGATTTGAACAACGGACTACTGACTACTGGCTACTGACGCGTACAGACAAGTTATGTACAAAGAGTTCTACGGTCTCAAAGAGTTGCCGTTCGCGCTGACGCCCGACCCGCGCTTCATCTACTTCACGCCTTCGCACACGGAGGCGATGGCGAACCTGCACTACGGCATCGAGAGCGGCAAGGGCTTGATCGTCGTGACGGGCGAAGTCGGCACGGGCAAGACGACCATCCTGCGCTGGATGATGCAGCGACTCGACCGCACCGTGCTCGTCGGCTACATCTTCAACCCGCGCCTCACCGTCCCCGAATTCTATCAACACGTCGCGCGCCTCTTCGATGTGCAGGAATGGGAGAACAAGTCGGAACTGCTGTTCGCGCTCGGCAAAACTCTGGAAGCGCGTCATGCGCGCGGCCTGCGCACCGTGCTCATCATTGACGAAGCGCACGGCCTTTCGACCTCCGTGCTCGAAGAGATCAGGCTGCTCTCAAACTTCGAGTCGGACGCGGCCAAGCAGTTGCAGATCGTGCTCACCGGCCAGCCCGAACTGCGCGACGTTTTGAACAATCCAGACCTCCGGCAGTTGAAACAGCGCGTCGCCCTGCGCTGCGAGATCAAGCCGCTGCCGAACATCGAGGAGACGGAGCGTTACGTCAAAGCGCGCCTGTTGGTGGCGGGCGCGGCACGCACGGACATCTTCTCGCCCGGCGCGATTGACTACATCTTTCGCTGCGCCGCAGGGATTCCGCGGCAGATCAACAACCTCTGCGACAACGCGCTGCTGACGGGCTACGCCTCCGGGCTGCACACCATCTCGCGCGCCGTCATCGAAGAGGTCGCAGACACGTTCGACATGTTGCCGGACGCACGAAACAGCCGCCTTTCAATCGAAGAACAGGAGACGCCCGCGCGCATCTTCAACGCGCAGGGGCGCGCGGAGTTGTGGTCTGCGGGCAGCGCGCAGGCGACGGCGGTTGACGAGGCCGTCGAGGGGTCGTCAACGGAACATTCTGACGAGTTGGAAGAAACACCCGCGACGCCCGCGCCCGATGTCAACGACATCGGCGCGGCCTTCCGTCGTTGGGATGTGATGGGAGACAGGTGATGGGCAGAGTTTACGAAGCATTGAAGCGCGCCGCCGAGAACGGTGGCGCGAGCACGAAGAGCACGGACGAGACGGCCACGCGCCGCCCCACAGCCGTCGCAGCAGCGGCGACCGCGACCCGCGACGAAGAGGCGACGCTCGTCACCGATGCGCCGCACGCGAACGGCAACTCGAACGGCAACTCGAACGGCGGCGGCAACCACGCCGCGCCGGAAGTGTTCTCGCCCCGCACGTCCGTCCTCTTCAACGCGCCTGATGGTCAGGCGCACGTTTCAGCGTCCGCTGAGCACATCGTTGCAGCCACGGTCGGGTCGGCACTCCCCGGCGGGCAGGCTTCGCGTGTTGCTGGGGCAACGGCGGACGCTGTCAGTTCGGCGCGCGCGGTGGAGTTTCCCACACAGGAAATTTCCCACGCGCGCGTCGAACCTCATCTCATCGCCATCACCGACCCGCGCTCGCCGCACGCCGAGCAGTATCGCGCGCTCCGCACGCGCGTCCTCCACGCGGGCGAGCGGCGGCACATTCAGGCCATCGTCGTCTCCAGCGCGGGCGTGATGGAGGGCAAGACCATCACGGCCTTGAACCTCGCGTGGCTGCTCGCGCAGACCGACGGCGTGCGCGCGCTCCTGATTGACGGCGACCTGCGCCGCCCCTGCGCCGCCGAATATCTCGGCATTGACGCGCCCGCCGGTCTCTCCGAAGTGCTCGCGGGCGAGACCACGCTCGCCGAAACCATCATCAAACTCGAACCCGCCGGGCTGCACCTGCTGCCGGGCGGCACGGTGCGCGACAACGTGGCCGAAATACTCTCCGGCCCGAAATTCAGTTCGCTCCTCGGCGAACTGCGACGCATGTTCGATTACATCATCATAGACGCGCCGCCGCTCGGCATTTTCACTGACGCCACCGTCCTCATAGGCCGCGCCGACGCCGCGCTGATGGTCGTGCGTTCCGGCAAGACGCGCTACGCCGCGCTCGACCGCGTGCTCGAACCGCTCCCGCGCGAACGACTGCTCGGCATCATCCTTAACGGGGCGGACGACAACAAGGACGACAGCAGCAGCTACTACCAGCGTCGCTACTATCGCCGCGACGAAACGGAGAAAACCGTAAAACCGTAAATCGTGAATCGTAAATCGTAAATAGAGAAAGACAGTTCTTTCTATTCACGATTTACGATTCACGATTCACGAAATTAAGGAGTTCATTTGAATCCCGCGCGCCGTTTCAATGCCCGCACGCTGCTGCTGATACTCGCCGAAGCCTTACTTATCTTCGGCGGGATGGTGGCGGCTGCGGAGATTCGGCTCGGCATGAACGACGCGTATTACGAACTCGTCGCCCGCAACGGTTTCTACAAGGCCGCGCTCGCCACCGCCTTCTGCCTCGGCGCGTTCTATCTCTACGACCTCTACGATTTCGTCGTCATGCACGACCGGCGCGAACTCGTCCTGCGTCTCATACAGGCTCTCGGCCTCGCCTGGATCGCGCTGGCGATAGTTTTCTACATGCTGCCGCAACTGATGCTCGGTCGCGGCATCTCCCTGATCGCGCTGCCGCTCGCGCTCGCGCTCATGGTC
>DASPJG010000227.1:0-3839 GCA_035628755.1 Pyrinomonadaceae bacterium | reverse complement strand
GAAAAGCGGCCTCCGGCCAAACGCGCACGCTAGTCTTTCTTCCCGAAGATGCCGCCGATGCCGCCGAGCACGTTCTGCGCAGTGTCGGCCACGCCGCCCGCGACATTCGCGCCGCCGCCGAGCGCGCCGTCAACCATGCCGGAGACGGAGGCGGGCAGCTTGTCGCGCATATAGCCCATCACAGTGTCAATGGCCGTGCGCGCCTGCGCTTCGGTGATGCCGGTGCGTTCGGTCACTTGCTTGATCAACTCTTCCATTTTCTTCTCTCCTCTTCGGGGTTGTGGCGGGGCGCGGGCGGCGGCAGCCCGCGCCCCGTCACGTTAGATGAACACAACTGACTGCGCGTTCGGGATGTCGAAGCGACGGCGGCAGCGCGGACAGTCGAGCATGTCGTCTATGCGCACCATGTAGTCGCGCGAATTGCGAAACCGCGCGCGATCCTGTTCGCTCGCGTTGCGCGGCAAGTCCTTCTTCTTCGTGCGCCTGAGCCAGCGCACCTCGTAGTCGGCGCGCTCACGACAATGCGGGCAACTGTAGGTTGCGCGCTTCGACTCCTGCTGCTCATTGAAAAAATCTCTCTCGTTCATAAGTTAAAAATACCGCTGATCGCAAAGCTAACTCAAGTGCGCTCCGCCGTGAGTCGCCCGGCGGCGGCATCGCCCGTCTCGTCCGTTCCCTGCTTCCGGCGTGCGCGCCGCCGGTGATGCAGCACGATGAACAGGCCGGCCAGAGCGTTCAACAGCATGACGGCGTTCGTGACGACGAAGACCCAGTTGCCGACCAGCCAACTGTAAATCGTGAAACCGGCTGATGCCGCCAGTTGCCCGATAAAGAGCCACTTCGAGACGTTCTCGCTCGACCCTTCCTTCCACTGCTTGAAAACCTGCTTGCCAATGGTCAGCACGAGTATGAACGAACTGATCCACCCGATAGCTTCCTGCATAACACCCCCTTGTTCTAAACATCTTCCGGCGGCAAATCGCCGATGCTCTCGCCCCGTCCTTCCGACAACAATCGCCGCACCGTCTCCAACAAACTCACCGGATTGATGGGCTTCGGTTCGTAAGCATCCGCGCCCACCGTGAGCGTGAAGGTCGCGCTGCCCGTTCCGAACCCGGTCGTGACGACGATGGGCGTCGCCGCGATCAACTCCGTATCGCGCACGCGCCGGACGAGGTGCGCGCCGTCCGCCCCCGGCATGGAAACGTCCGTGATGATCAGATCGGGGCGTAGGTTCAGGGCGAGTTCATACGCCTTCAAACCGTCCTCAGCCGTCAGCACCTCGAAGCCCTGCCGCTCCAATGTCATGCATAGCAACTGTCGCGCGACCTCGTCGTCTTCCGCCACCAGAATTTTCTTCTGCTCAGTCATAGTTCGTGAACCGCCAAAGGCCACAAATCGTGAAAAGCCGTAAATCGTAAATCGTGAATAGAGAAAAGCAGATTTAATCTATTCACGATTTACGATTCACGATTTACTTTCTTCAACCTGTTCGCACAATTCGCGCAGGAGGCGAAAGCTGTAGATGCCCGTCTGGTGACCGTCGCTCCAGCGGAAGGTGAGCGCGTAGCGGCCAACGATGTCAATGCTCTCGATGGTGAGGTCGTCGGGGACGCTGCCCGGGTCGAGCATTCGCTGCCCCGTCATTTCGTTGACGCACCGCGCGCACGGGCAGACGCGCCTCAATGCAGCCGCGCCGTAACCGCACACGCGCCCGTCGCCCCACTTCACGCGCAGCCCCGCCTTGCCTTCCTGCACGATCTCTTGCGGCTCAATCGCAGGCCCCCGCCTTCGCAACATCTCGTTCATAAAAAGATTGTCTGTTGCCGGTCGTCAGTAGTCAGTTGTTTATTTCTCGCTAAAGCCGAATCATTATCTTTAGCCCGCGGCAGATGAAGCAAAACGACGGACAACGGACGAGTTTTTATTGATTCTCCCGCACGGCCTGCTCGACGGCCTCCGCTGTGATGTCAAAATGCGAGGCCGACCAGACGGCCTGACCGTTGCGCAGGATGATCGCCTGTGGCGATTCGTGCCGGACGCCAGTCTGCTCGGCCACGCGGCGCGAAAGTTCGCGCGAGCGTTGTACCACGACGAGCGAAATCTGACCGGCCACGCTGGTCGGCAACTTCGCCATTTGATGATGTGCGCGCGCGCTGATGGGACAGGTTGTGCTGTGTTTGAAGAGGACGACGGGCGCGTCATGCGAGCGCGCCACGAGTTCGTCTAACGCCCCTGCGTCCGACACGGGCGCGAAGTTCGTCTGTGTTTCCGAAGAGTCCGACATTTGAAGGTAGCCTCCACCGGTCAGAAATTGGCGCACCAGTTTCCACATAAAAATTATTCAGTTTGCTCTCAAGGGGAACGCGCTTGATATTAACGCACCTGCGCCGCGCGTACAACAACGCGACCGGCGACGGCCTTGCGGCATGAGAAAGCCGCGAACGGAAATTTCCGCTCGCGGCTTTCTCATGTCACATCTAAGGCTTAACTGTTTCTTAACGCCAGTCGCCGACGAGGACGAAGGGCGCCCAGTAGAACGGCGCGCTGTATTTCTTCCCCTCGATCATCGCCACTTGCGCCGCGCGCATCGCGGCTAACGGCGTGGGCGACTGCTTGGTCAGCAGACGCTTGTAGAAGTCGGTCATCAAATCAGCCGTTGACTTGTCGGAGACTGACCACAGGCTGACGCCGACGGTGGGCGCGCCCGCGTACATGAAAGCGCGCGTCAAACCGATGACGCCCTCGCCCCTGCGCTCTTTGCCTAATCCGGTCTCGCAGGCCGACAGCATCACGAGCGGCGAGCCGAGCCGCAAATTGAAGATTTCGTCGGTGCGCAGAAAGCCGTCGCCTTCACGGTTGCCGACGAGCGAAAGCACGACGCCTGTGAACTGCGGTCGCTCCGTGTTCAAGAGGCCGTGCGTGGCGACGTGCAGGATGCGGTACTTGCTCACGTCCGCCGCCTTCACCTTACTCTCACTGGCATCGAGGTCGAGCCAGATGTCGGGCGCAAGGCCGGACGTGCGCGCAAAGGTGGCGATCTGCTGCGCCTCCGCGCGCGTACCGTTCAGGCGCGCGAGTTTGAAGTTGCTGCTAGCGGCTGCCGTGTCGGGCGCGCCCGTCAAGTCCGTGACCGCGCTGTTGACCGCAAGCATCTCGCCCGACTGTGCGCCGGAAGTGGCCGCGCCCGCCTGCTGCAAGATTTTCGCGCGCGGGTCTGAGGCGTCGAAAATAGGATCGGCGACAACGAGCAGGCCGCGCGCATTGGCCGCCGCCGCCCCGCCGCCTGCTGCCTGCTGCCTGATCGCCGCGACGACCGACGCCGAGGGCGCGTAGGCCACCTCGTTTGTCCTGATGAGGTAAGGCAGCGTCGAATAGTCGCCCCCGCCGCCCGTGGTCGTCACGAGCGACTCGAACGGGACGTAGTTGAGCGCGCCGTCGGCGACGACGAGCAGACGCTTGCCTGCGAGCAGCGAGGCGACCGGCGCGACCGTGTTCTGGTAAAGCGCGTTGGAAGTTTCGGCGAAGGCGGCGACGTTGGCGGTCGTCGCGTTGTTGGACAAGGCCAGCCCGCGATCATCCGCCAGCCCGCGCGTCTGGCTGCCCGTGTCGAGGAGCGCGCGGCGCAAACTTTGCGGCACGATCTTATCGCGCAAGGCCATAGCGAGCGTGTCGAGTTTGCCGCGCGCGGGCAACTGGCGCAGGGTAACGCTCGTCGGCGTCACCGCCCACAGGTACGTCTGCTCGTGGCCGAGACTGTATTCGAGCAGCACGGTGTCGGCGTCCAACACCTTCTGCTGCACCTCTGCGAGCGTCAGCGGTTGCGCGGAGGTCAGCGC
>DASPJG010000226.1:0-13279 GCA_035628755.1 Pyrinomonadaceae bacterium | reverse complement strand
CGGAGGCGGCGTACCAACTCAGGGACGCCGGGCTGATCCACTACCGGAGGGGGCACGTCACCGTCACCGACCGGGCGGGGCTCGAAGCCGAGTCGTGCGAGTGCTACCCGCTGATGAAGCGCGAGTTCGAGCGGCTCGTCGGCCCTAACGGACACGCCGCTTAATAAGGGCGCGCGCCGAGGCGCTGCCCAAGAGCCAGTCGGATTACTTGCTCATTCACACCCGCGGTGGTAGAGTCCGCGCCGCACTCTTTCCCCCGAAGGAAAGTTTGCTAAAGGGGCCGCCGGCGCAGCGAGGGCGCGGGCGGCCCTCTTTCGTCGGCCATCAGACGGGGCGGAGGACGCCCCGCTAGGTCGTGTTAGCGGCGGCGCACTCCTTGACCTTGAGCAGCCCGTTAACTGCCGCCACCAATCCACCTATGTCCGGCTTGAAGACGTAGCCGGCCGCCCCCGCGCACATCCCCTCGTCCCTGTCGCTCCGGGACGCCGCGCCGGAGTAGATGATGACGGGCGTGCCGGGGGCCTGCTCGCGCACCCACGCGCACAGTTCCACGCCCGACCCGTCCGCGAACCGGTTGTCCAGGATGGCCAGGTCGAACCCTTCGCCGGACACCGCCCGCTTGGCGTCGGCTACGCCTCCCGCCGTGCTGACCTCGTAGCCCTCAGACCCAAGCAGGGCGGAGAGCATAAGGCAGGTGTCGTCGTGGTCGTCGACGCAGAGGATGTGGCACTTCGGCGGATTCATCTTCTCGTCTACAGCGAGGCCGGACAGAGTCGCGAGGCCGGTGCGTGCTGAAAAGTGGTGACGGGTGAAGTATGGCGGCGACCGTGGCGGGCGGTCTGTACGGCAACGAGGTTCACGCCGGCGGCAGGAATCGCTCGATGATGGCCGGGAGCTGGTTGACGGCGGCGACCTTGCTCACGAAGTCGTCGCAGCCCGCCTCTATCGCCCGCTCGCGGTTGCCGCCGCTGCCGAAGGCCGAGAACGCGATAATCGTCACGGCGCACAGCTCGCGGATGTTGCGGATCAGCCGCGTGGCGGTCAGCCCGTCCATCCCCGGCATCTGGATGTCCATGAAGATGAGGGCCGGGCAGTTCTGCCTGGCTAGCTCGACGGCCTCTTGCCCGTCCCTCGCCTCGATCACGTCGTAGCCCGACATACGGAGCTGTAGCGCGGCCACTTCGCGCACGTCGTCCGAGTCGTCCACAACCATCACGGTCTGATTCCTGCCCGACGTTGAAGACACAAATCCCCCATGAGGAATGAATAGCGAAAAAGATGGCGGGGGCGGACGGGGAACGACAGGATTCTAAGGTACGTTACGGGACGAAGTAAACGGCCGGGCAAACTGATAACAGGTTGAGGTTTAGGTCGAAAGTTCTTGTTTTTGGAATACGGAGGCCATTGGTTGTTTATTGAGATTACCGGAACGGGAGAGGCGTAGCGGCAGGCCACGGCGGAGAGGGAAGCGACGGCTTCCCTTTTGTGTTGTATGGGCCGAATGCTCCCGTCCGCCCCGCACTACCGAGCCCCCCAAACCCGGTCGGTCGAGCGGCGCAGCAGGTGAGGTAAGCGGGGAGAAAGACCGAGCCTGCGCTCAAAGCCGTAGACCCTTTCGCCGCCCCTCTCCCTCGTCCATATCTTGCGCTCGTCGGACAACTCACTCAGCGCGAAGCCGAGCCGCTCGGCGTCAAGCCCAGTCAGGGCTTGCAGCTCGTCCAACGTCCGCTCCACGTCCGCGACCGCGTCCAGTACCCGCTCGTGCGATGGCTGAGTCATAAAGCAATCCCCGAATTGCGCGTAGTCCCTAAGAATGCTAATCGTTGACCGTACCGCCACCCTACTTCGGTATCATCTTACCAGCTTGGCAAGACACTGACGGCTTTAACCCTACCTCTATATTTCTCGCGTCCAGAAGGAAGCGGGAGGGGCCGCCGGCGCTGCGAGGGCGCGGGCGGCCTTTCCTCATTCAGGGGCTCCTGTGAGTGCGAAGCGACGCCGAAGAAACTCGGGGGAGAGCAGGGACGAATAAAAAGGGGGCCGGGGTGTGCGGCCCCCGCCCCCTCGTCACTCTCTTTGAGACACCTGTTAAGGGAGGAGAGAGTGTGTTCGCGGAATTCTAAGACTGATCGGGTCGAGCTTTGCGCCTCTTGCGTACCTTGGCCGCCACGCCGGCGAGGCCCGTGCCGAGCAGGATCATCGTCGCCGGCTCGGGGACTGCCGCCGGCTGCGCGCCGATGAAGAAGCTCTCGGGGCCGCCCTCGGCGCTGGAGACGCTGCCGGCGAGGCCGAGCCGGATGTTCCCGCCGTTGGCGATGATGGCCGCCTGCAGGCGGGCGGCCGCCTCGGGGTCGAGGCCGAAGACGTAGTCGGAGTGGCCCTGCCCGTTGCCGATCTCCGTCAGCGTGAGCGGCCCGCCGACGAGCGAGGCGCTGAAGACGGCTTGGCCTGCGTCGTTATAGGCGGTTAAGACCAGCGTGTTGAGCGTGACGGGGCCGCGCGACTGGCCGTTCGGCTCGTTCAAATCGTAGTAGATGCGGATGTCGCTGGCCTGCGTCGTGCCGATCTCGGTCAAGGAGACGGTCTGCGTGTTGCTGCCGCGCTGCCAGTCCCCGGTCTTTACGTCGCCGCCGCCCGAGCGGCCGACCGAGCCGGAGGCACTCGTGCTGCTCCCCTGACTCTGGAGCGAGAGCACGTGCGGCGCTCGCTCGCTGCCGCAGCCGCGGCCCACGCCGGCCGGGAAGCACGGGTCTGGACCTTGGAAGACGATCCCGTCGGCCCGGGCCTCGCCCGCGGAGAGGCCGAGCATGACGGCCGCCGCGGCGCTGAAGAGTAGTTTCGGTAGCAGGCTTCTCATGGCTTTCTCCCTTTACGGCTTGTACCTGTTAGGAAACGGGGAAAGCGGGCGGGGTTCCAGATTCACGAGCGCTCGCTACCGAAGGAAGGAAATAAAAGCTTGTGATTTTGTACGGCAGAAGCGATCGCACCGGGCCGGAGCCGGATTGCTTCTCGTCGAGAGCTTGTGGCGCGCACTCACTCTTCTCATTTCTGAGCAGTTACGTGGTCGCTCAATGCGGGCATGCGGCTAACGTGCCAACTCGTCCAACTCCTCCTTCAGCTTTGTCAGCCCGTCGCGGTACGCCTTCTCCTCCGCCCGCCGGAGCAGCGAGGCCACCTCGTGCTGGTGCCGGGACTCGGCGAACGTCAATGCCGTCCAGCCGTTCCTAGCGCGCAGGAGCGGGTCTGCGCCGTGGGCTAAGAGCATCTTGACTATGAGGAAGTGGCCCGCCATCGAGGCGAACATCAGCGCGGTGTCGCCGCCTGCGTCGCGGGCGTTCACGTCAGACCCCTTGTCGAGCAGAGTGATCACGCGGTCCAAGTCGCCCTTGAACGAGGCGTGCATGAGGGGCGTGCGCCCCTCGATGTTCCTGTTAAGCGAGTCCCTCACGTCCGCTCCTACCTCCACTACAGAGCGCCTTGGAAAACTGCGAGACGTTGAAAGCTTTGATTCTTGCATACGTCATCGTTCCGGCCACCGTACAGCAGCTATGGCGGATGTGCCAGAGTGATGGGAAGAAAGCGACGCCGTAAGAAGGCTAGCGCATTCTTTAATCAAAAATACATGGCTATTCACCATTGGAATTGGAGTATCATAACGTCTCTGTGAAGCGGTGCCCCACGTCAAGCATTTCTTCTACCACCTTGCCCTGAGGCACACCGCTACAGCCTCAGCGAAGTTCACACTCATCTCTCTGTCCGCGCTCTAGATCGGCATCTCTGACGCCGGCGCATCTTCGGATTCGACGGGCGGGCGGCGCTATTCCTTTAGCGGCTCTCCAGGCGGCCAGACGTTATGCCGCGCTCACCGGCCCTTGCTGTTGAACTCGCTGATTCGGGCGCTGTGCTCTCACCCGTAAGCTATGCCGCGGCGGCCGCCACGCGATGGCTGGGATCGAACTCCGTCCCGTCACGCCAGAGCGCGAAGAGGATGCCGGCCAACTTGCGCGCCAGCGCCACGACGGCCGTCGCCTTACCCCGCCTCGCCGCGATCCTCGTCGCCCACTCGTGCAGCGCCTCGGTCTTCGGCGTCTTCCACCTCAGGAGCGCCCACGCGGCTTCGACGAGTAAAGACCTAGCTCTGCTGTTGCCCGCCTTACTGATCCGCCCGCGGTGCTGCTTCTCGCCGGAGCTGTGCTCGCGCGGCACTAGGCCGAGGTAGGAGCGCACCTGTCTCGCATCCCGGAAGCGTGCCGCGCCGTCGAGCGTCGCGGCGTACGTCGTTGCCGTCACCGGCCCGACGCCGGGTACTGTTGTAAGGCGCTTGACCACCTCATCGTCCTTGACGATCTCCGCCAGCTTCTCGTCTGCCAGTTTGATCTGCTCGTTGAGCGACTTGAGCATGACGAGTAACGGCTCGATCTGTGTGAGGACGTGCCGAGGCAGTTCAGCCTGCTCGACCCGTGCTGCGAAGCTACGGGAGACACCGCTCTTGATGCGGCAGCCCTCGCGCCGTGCCAGAGCGCCGACGAGCGAGATGTACTTGGCGCGCGTCCTGACCAAAGACTCACGCACGGCCAAGTGCGCTCGCACGTCGCGCTGCCTGTCCGACGTGCGGTGCGCGGGACGGTAGGCACCCAGTCGGCAAGCCTCGCAGAGGGTGCGGGCGTCGCGCTTGTCAGTCTTCACCCTCTTGCTGCGGGTGGCGTACATGGGAGCGAAGTTAGGGTCGGCGACGATGACCTCGTGGCCGAGTTCTTCCAAGCAGCGGGCGACCCACTCGCTCTCGGTCGAGGACTCGACGAGGATGCGCGCCGGCGGCCTATCGCCGAACAGGGCGTGGAGGCTCGCCCTGTCGGTCTTGATGCGGCGCTCGATCAGCTCGCCGTCTTGTGAGAGGATGCAGACCTGGCAGGAGTTCTTGTGGACGTCGATGCCGATGTGTTCCATGGCTGGCCTCACTCCTTCTGCGGCTCAGGGCCGCGCGTAGTTGTAGGGCGTCATTATGCCGCCACTAGGTGGCGACCAGCCGCTTCATCCGATTCCTTTATGACACGTCAATCCAAGCTGCGCTCACCCGCCTAGCAGCTTCATAAACCTCTAATCCCGAGGATGTACTTGTTTTCTAGTTGAGCAGACTATGGGTTCACAACGGAGCCGTACTTGAACCCTTTCGACCACGGCATTCAAGCAAGCCGCCGTCAGGCAGTGTGTGAACGGCCTGAATGAGACGGAGTTGGAGATCAAGCGCGGGTTGCGGCGCTCGGCGACGCTCCGTGCCGACGAGGCGGGGTTGTGGGTCGAAGGGAGGTGCCGGTCGATACTAACTAGGAAAACTGTCGGTGCGGTCGAGGCTCAACCCTCTCGAGCTTTCCGTCAAGGTAAGCATCCACAATCCGGTCTCCAAAGGCATCGTAGATCACACGCAGATGGTCGGCTCGCCAATCACGTTTAAACCACATCTTGCCACTCCGCTGTATCTTGAATTCCCCAAGTCGCCCGGCCTCGCCGAGCTCGAACACCTGGGGAAGTTCATCGTACATGACTTTCGCGCTGCGGCAGATCAATTCGTGTATGCCATCTCCCCGAACGAGGGGGGCCGTACATTGGTGTATAATATCCCCTTCATCTAATTTGGGCCCAAGCTCATGTAAGGTCATTCCTGTCATCTGCGGTTCCAACATATAACTCGGCCAAAATCCTGCCAAGTTCCCGCGATAAGCTGGACACAAACCCAGATGAAGATTCCATCGTCGCTGCGGCATCCGACTAAGCGTGTCTTCTCGCAAGAAAGGAACGCCGTACGTCAGTGCAACATCAGCTTCGACCTTTTCAAGAAGCACCCAAGCCTTCGGCCCATTCAACTCCTCCCGGTCTAAGACAACGACCGGGAAGTTCCCGCGCGGATGCTCTGGCTCTCCGAAAAACTTAACTCCCGCCTCCCTCTCCTCGCGCAAATAACGTTCTTGTAACTCCGCAAGGTGCTCATCCTTCGAACGTGCCATGCCCGGCCGACTTTCTTTCACGACGATCAAGCCCTTCAAATCCGTCGCTTGATCGACAACATTCGCTAAAAACCGATGCCGCCGGCGCTCGCCCACAACCAATATCGACCTCATCTAGGTCACCACCTCACACTTAGCTGTTTAAAAATCGTAGTTGCGCCAAGCTGTCGGTCATTGCCGACTGTCTTTTCTTTTCCGAGAGCATAACGCACAATTCCAACTCTCGTCCCCGGCGGGAAACAAATTGACTTTCAACCGCTACCGCCATCCGTTCGAAGCCGACTACCTTCAAGATAGATGTCGGCAATCCTCTTACTATAATGAGACTTAAACTCCGCGCGCCCCCTCCGCAGCTTCGCGGCAGCCCCCCTGACGCTGTAGCACTCAGAAGGGAAAGGCGAACAGAACAGCGCAATCCCACCGACCCTCTCCCCCGGCTCTAATCCCCGATTCAAGACATCGATGCGCGCCTCATACTCTCTGTAAATGTCCGCATATACGATGCGGTCGAGGAATCCATCTTCCTCGGTAACCGAAAGCACCTCCCGATTCACAACCAGAAATGCAGACACAAAAGGCTTATTCTCGCCGACAACGATTGCCTGCCTTATCTTCGGCTCTGATTCGAGCAACTCCTCAAGGCGAGTTGGGAAGACCAGCGTCCCGTCAGTGATTTGAAACGCGTCACTCTTACGGGAAAGTATTCTTAACCGCCCCCGTTCATCGAGCTCCGCAAGATCACCGCTCTTGATGAAGCCTTCAGAAATCACGCCCCCCACACCATCCGCGCCCACCCCAAGCAAGCCCTTCATCGAGCCGGGGGCCTTTACAAACAATTCTCCATCAGCACCGAATCGAACCTCGACTCCAGGACACAGGGGACCGACGCAGGACGGCACCCACTCCCCGGGCGTCGTCATCGCAACGAGCCCCATCTCGGTACTGCCGTAAACGTCAACTACTGTTACCCCGTGATCGGCGTATCTCTGCAACACTCTCTGGTCGGCAGTCGCCCCGCCCACCAAGAGGAAACGGAGCTGCCCGCCGAACAGCTCGGGCTCGTTTTCGAGCTTTGATTGTGAAAGCAAATTACTCAACACTCGCGGGGCCAGATAAGCAAAAGTGGGTTTCAGTTGAACCACTTCTGTTAGCAAGGCCTGAATGTCGATCAAGCTGGTCGTACAAAGTTCCCCGCCGATTATTAGAGAGAGTATGAGTAACCCGCAGCCGATACCGTGATCCAGAGAGTGCAGTAACAACACTCTCTGAGGTTCTTCGGAAAAACGAGTGAGGTCAAAGGAACGTAACTTAGCACCGAATATCCTTGCCTTGTGCGACCTTTCGATGAATTTCGGCGTCCCTGTGCTTCCACTCGTCGGCACAACGCAAAGGGTATCATCGATTTCAATCGCACGATTAAGCTCGGTCAGATACGAAAAATAGTCAACGTTGCTGGTTCCCTCGGTGTATAGGTCACCGTCGACGCGCAACAACTCGTGCGCTGAATCAAATTGAAGAATCCGTCGATCGTTACCGAACTCCCGCAGTGAATCGGTGGACGAAATCGCGAGCGCGTCTGGACGTATCTTTTCGAATACGCTGGAGAGATATTGCATTGAACAATTGCCCGGTGCCCTCACCGGAACGATGCCCGCGAAATAGCAGGCCAAATTAAGGAACACAGCCTCCCGGACATCGGAAATGCGGGTGACTATGGTATTCCCTTTGCCCAGACCCACCTTCCGCATCGCGGCAGCCACATTCGCCACGGCCCAGGCCGCTTCAGCATAAGACCGGCTAACGGGCAATCCATTCAAGAACCCTGTCATGAACGTGCGCTCCGGGTGCTCTTCTACGGACTCTAACAAAAAATACCCAACGGAATTGGGTTCACCTCTCCTCCCAAATTTCGACATCAGCTCGTCTCCATGTGAGCGTTGGACACGTCTTTGGGGACGCTTCGATCCACCTTCATCAGATCGCGCGTATCGTCAAGGGCGGCTAACACCCGGCCTGTTAACTCTCGCCCAGAACCAAGGTGTCTCCGAAAATCGAATGCGTCATCGATTTCCTCTAGCCCCAAGTGCTTTCTTACCAGCCCGTTGCTTCTCGCAACTTCCTCCAGCCCCCGGCCACTCTCGACTGCCGACCGACTGACTTCGTAGACCAACTTGTAGGCCTCGATCTTCCCAAGCCTCTTGGCTAGTGCGAACAACAGGCGTTCACTACAAAGCCACCCAGAGACGCCTTTGACGTTCGAACCCATGGCCTCACTCCGAACGCTCAAGCCGCTAAGGACTCCTAACAGGATCGATGCCGCGGAGATCGAGAAATGCGAAACATTGGCGATGGCCGGCCACTCGACTCTCGTGCACCGATAATCCCTCTCATGCTCCTGAATCATCGCCTCCATCCCCAACGAGACTTGTGCCCGCGCCAGTCGTGCCAGCGCGACGACCTGTTCACACTCTTCAGGATTGCGTTTATGCGGCATCGTCGTACTGCCGATGTGACCCTCAGGCCAAGGTAGTTGTAGCTCACCAATTTCGCTTCGGCAGAGCGTCCTGATCTCGTCTGCGACTCGGGCCAAAGAACACGTGAATATGGCCAAACCGCTAATAAATTCCGCGACTCGATCGCGTGACGAATGCCAGCAATTAACCGGAACACCCAGACCCAACTCCTGCGCGAAAAGTTCGATGAGCTCGAGTCCGTGCTCGCCAAATGCTGCCATAGTGCCCACCCCGCCGAACAACTGGACGACCAGAACTCTTTTCCTCATTTCTTCGATTCTGACGAGGTCGCGCAGGATTTCATCGATCCATCCCGCAACCTTGAGACCGAAGGTCGTAGGAAGAGCGGGCACCGAATGCGTCCTTCCAACAACCACACAATCGCGATATTCGATGGTGAGTTGCTCCAACTTCTCCAAGATCTGCCAGCCCAGTTGGTGAATCTCGTCCAGAACGTCTCGCAGTTCGAGGGATTGCGCCGTATCTTGAATGTCTTGCGTCGTCGCCCCAAAGTGGACGAAGTTCCCGGAGTCACCCGGGCAGAGCGAGGCGAGTGCATTGAGGACGGGAGTCAGAGAATGCCCGGTGGTGTTGATGTGCTCGGATATGGATTTCAGATTGAACTTCTCCACCTGGGCGCAGTCCGCGATGTCGATCGCAGCCTGTTCCGAAATCAGGCCCACGCGGGCCTGGACGCGACTCAATGCCGCCTCAACGTCGAGCCAACGCTGCAACCTACAGACATCACAGAAAATTCTCTTGCTAGCGGGGGTCGAGAAGAGATGGCCATAAAATCGCGAATCCACTATGGAGCTACTATCGTGGGGGCAGAGGTTTCGCATCTTTGCTTTCTCCTCGTGGTCTTCGATCAGCGCCGCATTGCCGAAGGCTCGCTTAGGCAATATCAACCGAGAACTTCAGTACAGATGCGACGCTAGGCTTCTCTCCCTGATTCCCTCAATCGCGTAACGATCGCCCGCATCTCCCTCAGCGTGGGGAGTGCTTCTCCCAAGGAAAGGAGGCTGAGTACGGCCCGTGAGTACCTGGGAACGATATAGCCTGGCCAGGTACTCCAAGGCAGCTTCCGACCGATGTTAGCCGGGTTAATCTCTATGATCCGGAGTTCCCCACGATGCTCCATGAGATCCACTGAGAAGTAGGCGGAGCCGAACTCAACCATGCGCGGGCCTAGTAGTTCAGCCATCCGCATGAATTGGTCGTCGTCGTGAATCTGGACTGACTCCTCTACCGGCGGAACGTAAAAGTCCGGTGATTCAAGGGGCAGGGTCTGAAAGACTCGGCTGGAAATTACCTTGTCATAAAAAATATCAACTTTAATAGTCTTGGGGCCTCCCTCATTTGGCAGCATAAAGACGTCCGCAGAGGAGTCGTAATTAGTGTCCGACGGGAATGGTGTACCGCGCTCCCATCTACGTATGCCCTTGCGAGCAAAGGACGAATCCGGCTTGAAAACCAGCCACGAAGTTTTCCACTCCTCGAACAATACCTCCGCAGATTCCAGGCTGTCGGGCGATGCCCACTCGATCGTCGAAAGACCGAGCGCGCCACAAAGATTAAGTAGCTCGCGCCGGTTCACCAGCTTGAGTCCGAAGACGGGCAGCGTCTCGAAATCCTCTCGGTAGTCGATGGGGCTATGTGAAACAAAGACATCGCCGGCCTGAAACTGTGCTGGAATCTCTTCCGACCAGACGCCATCCACACCCGCCGCGGACAACTCCTTAAGTACCCGGTCGTATACCGGCCCGATCCATTGACCCACCCGATGGTCTCTCAGTAGGAATCTCATGTGAGCTCTCCAATCGACCGAGCATGTTCAATCGCATAGACGGGCAACTCTCCGCCCCCGCTTATCACGGTGGAGACGAAAGGAGAGGTCATGGCGCGGAGCAGCGCACTGTAGTTGGGTTGAAACGCCACCTCGCTTCCCACGCGGACGTTATCGTTGTCGAGTTCGACGATTAAATGGTCGCTGGTGGCACTCAGGATTCGAACCCAGGTGGGCGGTAGGAGGCCGCTCGGGTCTGTATCCTGCTCGCCGATGGCCAAGAGCGCTTGCACAATATGCCCCCGATCCTTCACATGAGGTGGTTTCCCGAAGGCAGTCTGAGCTATTTCGCCCCAGGGCTTCGACGGTTTGGACTTGACCTCGATTACCTCCGCCAAAAGCGTCACCCCATCGGTGTAGAGGCCGTCAATCGGCTCGCGATGGAGCGTCTCGCGCCCAAGGAGAATTGATTCGCCGAGACGGAGGTCGTTGATGCGGCCGGTGTCCGCAGCACTCAGCGCCCATCGAAGGTTGGCGGAGTTACCCCCCGACACGAGGTCGAGAATTGGGCCGAAGGTCGCGTCAACGGTGTCGGCAAGCGCGGATAGTTCAGCCATTTTCGCGCAGTCGGGTGATACCCCACTACGGCAAGACAGATTCGCACCGATACCTTTGAGTTTGATATTTGGCAGTTGAAGCGTATATCTCACAGCATCTACCAGGTCGGCTGGCATAATCCCTTCTCGAAGATCACCAAGTTCCACCATGAGCACGATTTCATGCGTACGCCCAGCTCTGACCGCCGCCTCGGACAGCCCTCTGATTATCTCCACCTCAGTGTTGAAGCTAAGGTCAGTGCTCGCCACCACGCGCGTGACCTGACTGAGCATTGGTGATCGGAGAAGCACCATGGGCGCCGCGACCCCGCAACGGCGCATCGCCTCGATGTTTTCCACACGCGACTCGCCAATCCTTCGCACGCCGGCATGCAGAAAAGCTTGAGCAACTTGCGGCAATCCGAGGGTGGCTTTAGTGACGCCCGTTACCGAGATTCCGCGAGCAGCCAGACGTGTAACCAGCTTGTGAGCGTTGTGGTAGAGCTTCTTCAAATCGATCTCTAGCCGTGGGGAAGTCATAACGGTCAGACCGATGAGTTGATCCTTAGTGACGGAAATACGGAGATAACCATATCGACAAGGCGACCGGGCGACATGGTCAGAGGATCCGTTGCGGGAATGCCCAACTTCGCCTGGCACTTTTCGATTTCGACGAGCACCTCAGAGGGAGTCAAGTGTTCGTGATTAATCCCTAAGCCTATTACTTTTGTCTGAGCGAAAGTCTCAATTAGATTGATCTCACTTTCTACAGTCGGCATCCGCATCTGCTCAAAATCACAACGTGTATGCCGACCCGGCGCATGCTGCAACACGACGCCGTGCGGGCAGCCGCCGCGAAGTATGAAAGATGATGTAGAGAACGCAGGGTGACTCAAAGCGCCTTGGCCTTCGATAACTATCACGTCTGGCTCTTCACACTGATACGCATTGACAATTGCAGCCTCCAGCGCGCCCGCACAAAACTGCGCGGGGATAGCATCCAAAGCGACACCGTAACGTACCCCTTGGATGAGGGATGTTTGCCCGGTTCCGATTAATACCGAGTTCAGGCCGTAACTCTTAAGAGCTTGGTTCAAGATGATGGCAGTGGTGCGCTTTCCAATCGCACAATCAGTCCCCAGTACTGCAATGCGAGGGCAGGAGACTGCATGGATGCGACCCGTGAAAGTCGAAAGCTCCCTTCGAGGTGGCGGCTTACGGACATCCAAGATGGACACATTTCTTTCCGCACTTAACGCTGCAAATTCGGCATCTTCGCTCAGGAATTCGTGAAGACCGGCGACGATATTCATCCCGAGGTTGATTGCTTCACGTATGACTGGACGCTCGTGCGACGCTAGCAGCCCGCTGTCTGGCGCGACCCCATATATGAAAGTGTCGGGCACAGCCCCGGCATGCTCGACTGCTTCTGCGATATCGCGGCAAATAGGAATCGCATTTGGTTGGCCGCTGAGTATTGCACCAGCATCAAGCCCGGCTTTCTCGCTATCGATTACTGAGGAGATTTCGTAAAGTTCAGAGTGGCGAACAAGCCCGTTGGCAGTCTTGCCATCTATTTTTCCAAAATTACCCTCACAATAAACAACCGCACTCAATCTTCTTTTCGGTAATTCATCGGAACGATATCGGGGAATTGAAACTTGATTCTGGGGAGTTTCAGGCATAGGGGCCCTCTCATGAGGTGTGGAGCTGAAGGGTGTTCTTCAGCAGGAAACGCGGAGCAAAATATCTCGCAATTTGGAGGGTGTCAATAGCTACCCTCACCTGGGAGTGTCAAAGTCATGATTGCGAGCGGCGCGGGGTATCGTGGGTACTTGCGTTTCTTCAACTGACGTGCGTTGTAGCAGCAGACGAAGAGGTCAACGGCCCTCGTCAGCGCGTGGATGCAGCGCGAGAAGCAGCGCGAGAAGCAGCGCGAGCGGCGGCCCAAGCGGGCAAGGTAATGGCGCAGGTCGGCGTTGACGGCCTCGACCGAGTAAGTCTGCGACTTGTCATACATCGCCCGATGCCTGCCCCATCAGCACAGCTCGCGGTACGTGTTGAAGGCATCGCTGTAATAGTTCTCGGCGCGCGGCGCGGCATCCACGACCGCCTGCGATTAGCTCCGGCCCTCTTCGACGTGCCGGACAGGAGTCGGCTGGCTTGATGCGCAACCTCTACAACAGCCACAAGAGTGGACGTGGACTCTTATCAGGGACTTCTAACGGCAATCATGTAAAAGTGGATGGTCCGGCGGCCGAGTTAAGCGGCGCTCGGCGGGCAGTTTATGCCGCGAGGGGCGAAAATGTGGCGCCGCTGGAGTGTCCGCTTGAACGCGTTGTTATGCGGCCTCTGGGCACGGCGCGGCCGCCCTCCGGGCAC
>DASPJG010000225.1:0-3929 GCA_035628755.1 Pyrinomonadaceae bacterium | reverse complement strand
TCTTCGTGGAGAGGCACGCGCGCCCCCGCGAATTCGACACGCTCGCCGGACAGGTGAGAGTGGATGCCCTGCGCCGCCAGTTTCCCGGCCTGCGCGGCGTCCACAGCTTCGCGCCCGCCGTTGACGCAATCGCCGCCCGCGAAGAATTTCGGGTTGGCCGTCTGCATCGTGTCGGGATTCACGGCGACGCGCCCGGCGTCGTCCAGTTTTATTTTGGCGATTTGCGAGAGCCAGTCCACCATCTTCTGCTGGCCGAGCGCCTTGATCACCATGTCGACGGGAATATCAAACTCCGACCCGGCCACGGTTTGGAATGAACGACGACCCGCGCCGTCGGTCTCTACGGCCTCTGTCCTGATGCAGCGCAGCGCGGTGGCGCGCGTGCCGTCCGCGCTCGCCAGAATCTCCACGGGCGCGGTCTTCCACCAGAATTCCACCGCGTCGCGCTTCGCCAGATCATACTCATACTCGTAGGCAGGCATCTCGCGCTCGGTGCGCCGGTAGATCAAGAGGACGCGCTCTGCGCCGAGTCGTCTCGCCTGCGTCACGGCGTCAATGGCCGTGTTGCCCGCGCCGATGACGGCGACGGTGCGCCCGATGGGGACGCTCGCCCAGTCGCGCGTCTTGATTCGTTCGATGAAGTCGAGCGCGTCATAAACGCCTTCGAGTTGCTCGCCGGGTATCCCTAAGCGCGAGGTCGCGCCGAGTCCGACGCCGATGAAAACCGCGTCGTGCATTCCCGCCAGTTCGTGCAACAAAATGCCGCGCCCGATCTCCGTGTTCGTCTTGATCTCGACCCCGAGCCGCGCCACCTGCGCCACTTCATCCTGCGAGACGCGCTGCGTCATCTTGTACTCGGCCATGCCGTAGGTGTCCATGCCGCCCGCGAGCGGCTTGCGCTCGTAAATCGTGACGGCATAACCGAGCCGCGCGAGATAGGTCGCGCACGACAGACCGGCGGGGCCTGAGCCGATAATGCCGACGCTCATTCCGTTTGGCGCGCCCGCCTTGAGCACGTCGCGCCCGCGACTGAAGACGGCATCCGTCGCATAGCGTTGCAGACGCCCGATCTCAATCGGCTTTGCCATCAGGGTCTTTTCCACGCACGCGCCTTCGCAGAGCACTTCAACCGGGCAGACGCGCGCGCAGGTCGCGCCAATCGGGTTGGCCTCGAAGATGACGCGCGCCGAGCCGGTCAGGTTGCCGCTCGCGATCTTCTTGATGAAGGCGGGCACGTCTATGTGCGTCGGGCAGGCGCGCGTGCAGGGCGCGTCGTAGCAATAGACGCAGCGGTGCGATTCCAAAATCGCCTCGGCTTCCGTCAAAGGCGGCGCGATCTCGCGGAAGTTGCGCTCGATCTGCGCGATGTTGATGGGTGACTCGTGAGTCGTTGACATAAGGGTTTAAGTCTCAAGTCCCAAGTCTCAAGTCCCAATAAGTTTGGGCTTGGAACTTACTTGAATTTTCTTCCACGGAGTTCGGAATTCCGCAGGTATGTGATAAGCCCTGAGAGCATGCGGCTAAGCTCGATTAGTTGAGCGGATACGGAATCAAATTGGCTCTTGGTCAGGTAATGCTGATCTAGGGCGATATAAAGCTGCGTGCGGACTTCTCCACACGATCCTTTCGCAACCGACAAAAACTGCACAAATTCTTTGTCGCCATCTCGCTCAAATCCTTCCGCAATATTAGACGGAATTGAAACAGCGGCGCGCCTAATTTGATCCTTCAAGCCGAAATCGCGTCCGAAATCCCCTGAGCCGGAGAGTTGATAAATCAGTTTGGTCAGTTCACGAGACCTTTGCCAAGCCTCGAACTCCTCAAACCTCTCGATCTTTCCCATCCTACTCTCCTGAAATACTCCTCAAGTCCCATCAAGTTTGAATGTCTCTCCTGACTTGGGACTTGCGACTTGGGACTTGGGATTCAGTCCGCCACCAGTTCATCGTAACTGTCCGGCCTGCGGTCGCGGTAGAACTGCCACGTGTTTCTGACTTCACGGATCACGTCGAGGTTGAGATCGGCGATGATGAGCGCGTCCTCGTCGCGCGGGGCTTCGGCGAGAAACTTGCCGCGCGGGTCGCAGAAGTAGCTCTGGCCGTAGAACTCGCCGATGTCCCACGGTTGCTCGTGGCCGACGCGGTTGATCGCGCCGATGAAGTAGCCGTTGGCGACGGCGTGCGCGGGCTGTTCGAGCCGCCAGAGATACTCGGACAGCCCGGCGACGGTGGCCGACGGGTTGAAGACGATCTCCGCGCCGTTCAGACCCAGAATGCGCGCGCCTTCGGGGAAGTGGCGGTCGTAGCAGATGTAGACGCCGATGCGCGCGTAGGCCGTGTCGAACGCGGGGTAGCCGAGGTTGCCCGGTTTGAAATAGAACTTCTCCCAGAAGCCCGGCGCGACGTGCGGGATGTGGTTCTTGCGATACTTGCCGAGGTACTTGCCGTCGGCATCAATGACGGCGGCGGTGTTGTAGTAGACGCCCGCGATCTCTTCCTCGTAGATCGGCACGATGATGACCATGCCGTGCTGTCTGGCGACTTCCTGCATGAGTTTCACGGTCGGCCCGTCCGGCACGCGCTCGACCGCTTCATACCAGCGCGTCTGCTGTTCGGCGCAGAAGTAAGGCGTGGTAAAGACTTCCTGCATGCAGAGTATTTGCACGCCCTGCCGGGCAGCATCTTCGATTAAAGCCATGTGCTTCTCGATATTGGCGCGCTTGATCTCTTCGATGGGCGCGTCGGTGGGCGCGGCGTTCGACGCCTGTATGAGTCCGCATTTAACTGTGCGTGGCATAAATCCTCCAAAAGTCTCAAGTCCCAAATTTCAGGTCTCGAATCTCAAGTCCGATTGACTTGGGCTTTGAGACCTGTGACTTGAGACTTCATCAGCAGGTAATAAAGAACGAAGCCTAGCGCGAAGGTGACGAACCATGCGTAGGTGTAGAGCGTGTCGAAAAAGCCGGGCTGGCTGATTTGACCGTTGGGCGTCGTGGCCGCGTGCAGGAAGCCGGGGACGACCGGCGCGATGGCGACGACCAGAACCAGCAGCGCGCGCAGGTTGAATCCATTCGTGTAAGTGTAGCGACCTTGCGGCTGAAACAGATCGTGCAGATCGAGTTGCTGGCGGCGCAGCACCCAGTAGTCGCAGATGAGGATGCCCGCGATTGCGCCCATCAGGCCGGAATAGCCGACGAGCCACGTAAAGATGTACGCGCCCATCGAGGACATCAGTTCCCACGGCATCATCAGGACGCCGATGATCGCGGTGATGAGGCCGCCGGTGACGTAGGAGATCAGTTTCGGGTTGAGGTTGGAAAAGTCGTTCGAGGGCGAGACGACGTTGGCGGCCATGTTGGTCGTCAACTGCGCGGCGAAGATGACGACGGTGGCGAAGAGGATGATGACGATGCTGTCGAAGCGTTGCATTAACTCGACCGGGTTCGGGATCGCCACACCGTAAATCAACAACGTCGCGCTCGTCACGGCGACGCCGATGAAGGCGAAAGCGGTCATCGTCAGCGGCAGCCCCAGAGCCTGTCCCAGCATTTGCGATTTCTGCGAGCGTGCGTAGCGCGTGAAGTCCGGGATGTTGAGACTGAGCGTTGCCCAGTAGCCGACCGAGGCGGTGAGCGAGGCGGGGAAGATCGTCCAAAAACTGTTCTGCTGCTTCTGCAACACGCTCGACTCGGTGAGCACGCGCCCGAGGCCGCCCGCGCGCCACGAAGCCCACGCGAGCAGAGCCGCGCCGCCCGCGAGCAGCAACGGAGCCGACCACGTTTCCAGATACTTGATGCCTTCCACGCCCTTCAGAATGATGAACACCTGTATGAACCAGAAGATGAAGAACCCGATCCACGTGTGCAGGGCGACTTCCATCACCGATGCGCCGCCGAACAGGTTGTTCCAGCCGCCCCACATCGCGCCGAA
>DASPJG010000224.1:0-2628 GCA_035628755.1 Pyrinomonadaceae bacterium | reverse complement strand
TTACTTACCCGGATGAGTCCGACCCGATCACGCTGACGAATGAGGAAGCCTACCATCGCAATTGCAACGTCTGCCACGATGCGGTCAAGGCACGCAACCCGGCGACCAAAGCGCCCGTCACTTGTGTCCAATGCCACAACGGGAAATAAATCAACAAGGGTGTTTTGGAACTGAACACAAGATGCGAACACTGGTTTTAGCTCTTACCTGCGGAGCCGCGCTGGCAGCCTCCGGCTGCGGCTCACAATCCAATACGAACAACACGAGCGGCACGGCCAACAGTAATGCGTCGGCCATATCGCGCCCCGCGCAGCCAGCCGACCTCCCGCCCGTCTCTTCCGCGCACGGCGGCAGCACGACCAGCAGCGCGCCCGCCGCCAACAATGCGGGCGGTTCGACCAAACCGGGCGGCGTTGACACCTCCGCGCTCGACGCCAAAATCGAGAAGGCCGATGCGAAGGCGAAGGCCGCGGGCGCGACTCAGGCGGACAAAAACGCCGCGGCTGCGGCGTACTTGGAACGCGGCAATCTCTACCGCGACGCAGGCCAGCCCATGCTCTACAGGTTCGCGCTCGGAGATTATCGCCACGCCCTGCGCTACCAGCCAGACAACGCCGAGGCGCGCGAGAAGATGAACGAGATCGTGAGCATCTACCAATCAATGGGTCGCCCGGTTCCAGACAACGGCATCGAACCATAAGCCATTTCTTTCGTCCCAAAAACCGTAGAGGCCGCTAAGCAACTTGATGCTTAGCGGCCTCTACGGTTTTGCGCGAAGACTGCGCCCGGCAGAGCGGCGACCGTCCTTAGCCGATCTTGATGCCGATGGCTTCGAGAAACGTGGTCGGGCGGTCGCCGCCGATCATGGCGAAGATGTAATCGTTCTTGATGGTCGCTTTCACTTCCTGCGTGCGCGCGTTCATCAACACCACCTCGTCGTCGCGTATCTCTTTGATCGACGTGCCGAAGTAGACCTTGATCTTGCCCTCGTCAATGCAGTCGTAGACCTGTAGCTTGTTACCGAACTTAAGGTCGTTTTTCAGGTCGCTGCGGATAACAAGCGTGACTTCGTTGATCTCTTCGTCGGGGCGGAAAGTGATCTTCGTGCCGTCGCGGCGGGCGACGAGGTCAACGGCGGCTTCGATGGCCGAATTGCCCGCGCCGACGATGATGATCTTGCGGCGGCGATACGCTTCCGGGTCGGTCAACTTGTATTTAACTTTATCCTCTTCCTTGCCGTCGCGCGTGACTTTCATCTCTTCGCCCGGCAGCCGGAGCTTCATCGGCGTGCCGCGATTGCCGAGCGCGAGGATGACGCGGCGCGCGTGATAGGTCTTCTTGTCCTTCAGCGCGCCCTGCTCAGTCGAGACGACGAAGTAGTCGCCGTCTTCAGCTTTCTTCACCGACTTGCAACTCTCGTTTTCGTTGACCGAGACGCCGTTTTGATCCATCGTGGCTCTCCACGACGAGAGGATCACTTCGCGCTGCAAGCCCGCCCCGTCAACGGCGATGCCGCCGCGCGACTCCATCGTCTCCGGTTTGAAGAAGACATACTTGTTGGCGGGATAGGCGTCAATCGTCGCCAGCACCTTGTCCTGTTCGATGGTGACGTAACGGAGTCCGGCCTGTTTGGCGAGGATGGCGGCGGACAGACCCGCCGGGCCTGCGCCGATGATCGCCACGTCGAGTTCGGCCTTCGGTTCGGCCTGCGCCGCGTGCAATTCTCCGGCGATGTGCTTGATGCAATCCGCGCCCTCGTTGGCGGCGTTCTTGATGAGCGGCGTGCCCGACACGTCGCCGATGATGTAACAGCCGGGGACGTTCGTCATAAAGGTCGCGTCGCGCGTGGGCACTTTGCGCGGCGGAATCTTCTTCGTCGTGTTGATGACGATACATGCCTTCGGATTGACCGGGCACTCGACCTGACACGAAGTGTCTTCCATACACTGCGCGCTCGCAATTGACTTGGCGACGCCCCCGACGATGGCGAGCACGTCATGCGGGCACGCATCCACGCAGGCGTGGCAGCCGATGCAGCGTTCGGTGACGATGACCGGGTGCGGGTAGGTCGCTCCGTCCGGGTCGTATTTGTCGATTAGCTCCGGCGTGAGTTGCGCGTTTGCCGCTTCTTCAACTTTAGGCTGGACGGGCGGCTCTTCGAGCAACCGCCGCGCGCGCCGCGCGTCTCGCACCGCGAAACCGAGGCCGACTAAGACCAAAAACAAACTCAGTCCAGCCCAGCCGAACCACGGCAACCCGCCGAAATAAGCCTTGCCCGCGAAATCATCACGCGTGTACAAGTTTGTCGCCAGCAGCAGCGCGGTCAGCGCGAGGATGATGAACAATTGCGACTTTTTCATGGTCTCGAAAAGAAGTTGATAGATTGAGTCGAAAACTATTTGGCACGCCCGGCGAGGAGCGAAGGATTCCAGTGCCGCTGGCTCTTGACGTGCTGGACGTGACATGAGGTGCAGTTCGGCGTGTCCGCTCCCAGCAGCGCGCGTCCCGTCTGCGCGTCCAACTTCCCGCTGTGACACGCCGCGCATGTCGTGCGCGGCGTCTCCCGGTCGAGCATCGCCCCGTAGGACTTGTGACACGTCGAGCAGGAGACATAGCCCCCCTCCACCC
>DASPJG010000223.1:0-11903 GCA_035628755.1 Pyrinomonadaceae bacterium | reverse complement strand
CGGGATGCTGCTGAGTCTCGCGGCGATGGCGCGCTACCGGCTGCGGGGCGCGGAAGGGATCAACCTCGCGCCTTCGGCGCACTGGCCTTCGCCGACCCGTTACGGTCTTCCCTCCGCGCAGCTCAAGCAGTTCATCGACGGGACGGGAGGACTGTGGGCCTCTGGCGCGCTCGTCAATAAAGTCTGCTCGTCGTTCACGAGCACCGGTACGTCGCACGGCGGGCAGGAGACGACCCTCATCAACTTGAACACGACCTTCTACCACTGGGGCGCCATCATAGTCGCACCCGGTTACGCCGACCCGATCCAGTTCCAGTCCGGCAATCCCTACGGCACGTCGTTCACGTCGAATAATGGCGCGCTCAAGCCGGACGAGACGGCGCTCGCGGCGGCGCGCTTCCAGGGCAGGCGCGTGGCCGAAGTTGCTGCGCTGATCGCCTCGGGCGGCGGTAAGTAGGCGCACTTTCGGATGTCCCCTGGGGAACGTCAGTTATAATCCGGGCAGACGGCGGCGACAAGATCACGCTGCCTGATTTTCGGAGGGTGTATGAGCGAAACGAAGGCAGGGGAGCACCTGTCGGAGGCGGTGTTGGGGCGCATGCGCGAGCTGCGCCTCAGCCTGCTTCGGCTGCACAAGACGCTGCTCGACGCCGAGCGCGAGGACTACGAGCGGGTGCACGGCCAAGTGACCGGCGGCGAGCTGCTGCAACTCGCCATCGGCCATGAGCAGTTCGCGTGGCTGCGCCCCGTTTCTGAACTCATCGTGCGCATAGACGAGATGCTGGATGCGGTCGAGCCGGCGGCGACGACCGATGAAGCCGAGATATTACTCGACGGGGTGCGCTCGCTTCTCAGGCCGTCGGAGACCGGTAGCGATTTCGGGCAGAAGTACTTTGCCGCCATCCAGCGCGAGCCCGACGTCGTGCTCGCCCACAGGGAGGTTACGCGCCTCCTATCAGCCGGCCGCTAGCCGTCTCGCGGCCTCTATCTGAAAGCCCATGAATTCTGATCCAACACGGAAACAACCTGAGCCGCTCCCGCCGAGCGTGGAGACGCTCATCGTGACGCGCGTGCGCGACCTTGTCGACGGCTTCAAAGTCAGGCGCGTCCTCCCCTCGGCGCGGCGGCGCATGGTCGGTCCCTTCATCTTTCTCGACCAGATGGGACCTGAGATACTGTCTGCCGGTCGCGGGTTAGACGTCGCCCCGCACCCGCACATCGGGCTGGCCACGGTGACCTACCTCTTCACGGGCGAGCTCCTGCACCGCGACAGCCTCGGCACCGTGCAGCCAATCCGCCCCGGCGAGGTCAACTGGATGACGGCCGGGCGCGGCATCGCGCACTCGGAGCGCACTCCGCGGGAGATGCGGGCCTCGGGCTCGGAGCTCTTCGGCATCCAGTCGTGGGTCGCGCTCCCGCTCCGGCACGAGGAGGATGAGCCTGCCTTCGCGCACCACGGCGCGTCGGAGTTGCCGGTCATCGAAGGCGAAGGTAAGCGCGTCCGCCTCGTCGCGGGATCCCTCTACGGGAAGCGCTCACCTGTCGAAACGCTCTCGGAGATGTTCTACGCGGATGCGGAACTGGACGGAGGCGCGCACCTGCCCGTGCCGGCCGAGCAAGAGGAGCGCGCGGCCTATGTCGTCGAAGGAGAGGTCACGCTCCCGGGCGACGGCGTGACCTTCGGGGCAGGCCAACTCATGATCTTCAAGCCCGGAGAGGAGGTGACGCTTGAGGCGCCAGAGTTTTCGTCAGCTCGGGTGATGCTGCTCGGCGGGGAGCCGATGGACGGGCGCCGCCACATCTGGTGGAACTTCGTTTCAAGCTCGTCCGAGCGGATCGAGCAGGCGAAGGAGGATTGGAAGGCGGGGCGCTTCGCGCCCGTCCCTGACGAGACGGAAATCATCCCGCTGCCCGAATCGGGGCCGGTCGTCGTACGTTACCCGTAGAACTGCCCACTCGCGCGCTGTGCGAAGCATGTCGGCTCGGTGCCTATCGTCCGGCGCATCGCACCTCGGAACATCAGCGCAAGGTCAGAGCGCAACTCTTGATTAGATCAAGACTTGTCAGCACCCGCACGAAGTACATCTCGCTCATCGGAGCGGTGGCACGCCGGGAGGGCTGCCTCATCGCAACTGGTGGCTCGAACAACCGCGCCAGAACATTACTCGTCGAGGCGGCATGGGTGCTGTTGCGCTGGTGGACGGAGAAGAACAAAGCTCTCCATGACTGGGCGATGCGCATCGCAGCACGGCGTAGGAGGGCGAGAGCCTGCGTCGCGTTGGCAAGAAAACTGGCCGGGATACTCTACGCGATGTGGCTGGACGAGAGTGAGTTCGACCCGCAGGCTCTCAGGTACAGTGATGCGGCGTAACCTCCTTAAGATACAGCGTTCTTCGCTCAGCAGGTTGAACAGACGGGATGGTGAGCACGTGATAATGGCTGACCTCTTTCGAAAGTCGTTAATTGAATGGTGCCGTCTGCCTACCGAACCCCACCATGCGCCGTGACCGATGAGTCACCAGGGATGAGCGCGAGTAGAGTGGTGAGACAAGCCTCGCTGAGTTGGAGGATAGGTCTGTCAGGAGGAGCGGGAAAGAAATTGCTTGACGCAGGGCCGCCGCTTCATAGAGCCGTTAGAAGACTCTCATGGGGTTCACTTCCTAACACGGTTCTGTTTATACTCGCCGACGTTCTACCGCATGCCTTCCTGTCAGATTTCGTCTCATCGCGGAGGTTTTAAGATGCGTCATGCCCGGAGGCTCGTAACAGTCCTGACCACCTTACTGCTCGTCTCCCTCGTGTGCGTCTCGGGCGCGGGCGCGCAGGAGCGCCATTTCTCGACCGGGGCGATGCCGCCGCCGCGCTTCGCCGACCCGGAACGAGCGCGCAAGCTGGCAGCCGCCTTCCCCGAGATCGAGCGGCAGTTTACGGTCTGGTTCGAGCGATACAAGAGGCCGGGCGCAGTGTTGGGCATCATCGTAGATGGGGAGTTGGCCTGGGTGAAGACGGCGGGCGTGCAGGACACGCAAACGCGCGCGCCCGTCACGCCCGACTCAGTTTTCCGCATCGCCTCGATGACCAAGAGCTTCACGGCGATGGCCGTCCTCAAGCTGCGCGACGAAGGCAAGCTCTCTTTGGATGATCCCGTCTCGCGTTACGTGCCGGAACTCGCCGCGCTCCCCTACCCGACGAAGGACTCGCCCACGATCACGATTCGCCACCTGCTCACGCACTCCGAAGGCTTCCCCGAAGATAACCCCTGGGGCGACCGCCAGTTGGCACAGACCGACGAGACGATGCGGGAGTGGATGCGTGCCGGTATCCCCTTCTCAAACCCGCCCGGCGTGGCCTTCGAGTATTCGAACTACGGATTCGCCATCCTCGGCCAGGTCGTAGCCAGTGCCTCAGGGCGGCCCTACGCACAGTACGTTCGTGATGAGATTCTCCGACCGCTGGGGATGAACGCCAGCACCTTCGAGGTGAGCGAAATCCCGCGCGCGCGCGTCGCCGCCGGATACCGTTCGGAGGACAACGCGTGGAAGGCCGAGCCGCTACTCGCGCACGGATCGTTCGGCGCGATGGGGGGACTCTGGACTTCGGCGCGCGACCTCTCCCGCTACGTCGCTTTTCTGATGTCGGCCTTCCCGCCGCGCGACGACGCGGAGCGCGCGCCGATCTCTCGCGCCTCCGCCCGCGAGATGCAGCAGGCGTGGCGAGCCGAGGGAACGAGCGTCTTCCGCAACTCGGTCGATGCTCCACTCCAGCTCAGCAGCTACTCTTACGGCTACGGCCTCTCCGTCACGCAGGACTGCCAACACGATTACATCGTCAGCCACGGTGGCGGACTGCCCGGCTACGGCTCTTTGATGCGCTGGCTGCCGGAGTACGGCGTCGGGTTGATCGGGATGGCGAACGTCACCTACGGCGGCTGGAACACGATGTTCAACGACGCCCTCGCCGCCTTGCACCGCACGGGCGCTTTGCAGAAGCGTGTCATCGAGCCCTCGCCCGCGCTCGTCGCAGCGCAGAGGGATGTGTCGCAACTCGTTAACAAGTGGGACGATCGGCTCGCGGCGCGCATCGCCGCCGACAACCTCTTCATGGACGAGCCCGCCGCGCGCCGCGCCGCCAGCTTCAAAGAGCTCGCGGAAAGGCACGGCACCTGTCGCACGGACGCGAAAATTGATGCCGGGAACGCCCTGCGCGGGTCTTGGAAGATGCCTTGCGAGCGCGGCTGGGTGAACGTCACGATCACGCTCGCGCCGACAAGCCCGCCCCGCGTCCAAGCCCTCTACACGCAGTCGGTGATGCCGCCTTCGCAAGAGACGAATAAGGTGTTGGAGTCGGTTGTGCGGCTCCTCGGATCGTGGGATGCGAAGGACGCCGGCGCGCTGGCCGCCCCCGGCCTCGACCTCGAACGGATGCGCCGCCAGTTCGCCTCCGCCTCCCTCTGGGGCGAGTGCAAGGCGGGCGAAGCCCTCTCCGGCGACGGCAAGGGCGAGAGCCTCATCAGGCTCAACTGCGCCAACGGGAGGTTAGGCGCGCGTCTCGCGCTCGACCCCGCAACACACCGCCTCAAGAGCATCGATCTCCTCGCCTCGCGCCTCGACCGCTGCGTGCCGTGAGGGTGTAGCCGGTGGTCGATAGCCGGTAGACAGCGGCTTAGGCATCGCGGTTGAACTTCGCGGCAGGCAGTAACACCCGCCGCGCGGCCGCGAATAAGTGTGCGCCCGTAACTTGAGCGGGAACCTGAACCATTCGACTGCTCAGTACCGGAACGAACGCGGCTAGGACACGACGTATATCGACTCGATGATGAGTTCCATATTCACCGAACTGGAACACGAGCAATGGCTGGCGGGACTTGACTCAGACTTATTTATAGAGCGAGAGGCTTACTACATTTGTGAGATCAATGCCGTCCACCCCTTCCGCGAAGGAAACGGGCGCGCCATCAGGTTTCATGCAGACGTATTGTCTGCGAAATCGCGAGGCGACATCTTCGATTGGACACGGGCAAGTGCCGATGAATATTTACAGGACTGCGTCGCGGGATTCGGGCAAGACGACGGCCTGATGTATAGAGTCCTGAAACGTTGTGCCTCTTAGAGGCTATAGCGACGTGCAACTGGAGAGGAAATCATTCCATGTAGTACTTGTATTTCGGCTGAGGCTCTTTATCGATGGGAATCTCTCGCAAGATGTCTCCTACCAACCTTGAGAAGCGGATCGTGATGGGCATCAAACCGGAGAAATTAGCGGAGTTCCAATTCATCTTCGTCAGAATCAAACTCTCACGCAGTATTTGGCTCCTCGACGTATCCCCTACGTGATCGGCGATCTGCAAAGATGAGGGAACGTGCCCGTGCGGGTAGGTTGTGTTGCAAAAATAGCCCTTCAGCTATTATACCTACCTCACGTTCTCTCAAAATGTGTCATCAGGTCTATGCATGAAACGTAACACCCCGTCTTTCAAATTGCGGCACTACGCGGCCCGGATGTCATACTTCTATGCGTCTGTTGCTACTGCCGCTACCAGCTTTCTTATCGCGGTGTCGAGGAGATGATGCGTGAACGTGGACTCGAAGGTGGATCACTCGACTGTGTTCCGCTGGGTTCAAAGATATACGCCGGAGATCAATAAGCGCATCCGTCCATATCTGAAGATGAGCGGCACCTCTTATCGGGTGGATGAAATCTACATCAAAGTCGGGAAGGCGTGTAAGTATCTATACCGCGCCGTGGATAAAGAAGGGCAGACCATTGAGCTTAGGCTCAGTGCTAAACGCGATGTTTCCGCAGCAAAACGATTCTTTAAGAAGATGATGAGGGCCGAGCATCGCAGGCTACCGTTCTCAATTAGTGTCGATAAGAACCCTGCGTACCCCGAGGCATTCAGCGCTTCGCAAGAGGAGCGAATTGTGCCGCAGGACTGCAAGCTGCGGCAGATGAAATACCTGAACAACGTGATCGAGCAAAATCACAGGTTCATCAAAAAGAAGGTGTGAGCTTCGCAATGCTTCAAGTCATTTCATACAGCGGAACGAACTCTTGAAGGCATTGAATCGGTAAACATGATGAGGAAAGGTCAAGTCAAAAGATTAGCCGGGAATGATGCGCAGGGACAGGCGAAGTTTGTCGCTTCGCTGTTCGGGGTCGCCGCCTAGCGGAAGGCGCTCGAAGAACTTCCGCGCTTGAAAATAATTTTCGCAACGCAACCGGCGTTAGGACTTAAAACAATCGAAGGAAGTTAACCTTGCACACGTTCGCACAGAAACCGAAGGCGTCTCAACAGGCCACACGAGCCACGTCGACCCTATCTGGACGGGCACACTTTGGGCAAAGCCGTGACGTGAACTCGATGGTTCACATACAACGCACGATTGGAAATCAAACTGAGCGATTACTAGAGGATCAACTTGATGGCCTTGAGGCCCACTCCGATACATCCGCATCCAGTCGCTTTGGTCATGACTTCTCCCGTATCCCAATCCATACCGAAGCACCATTAAAGATTCAACCCAAACTCGCGATAAATCCCCCAAGCGACATATACGAGCAAGAAGCCGACCGCATCTCCGAGCAGGTGGGGCGAGTATCTGAGCCGTGTGCCTGCGGCGGAAGGTGCTCAGGGTGTCAGGCGAAGCAACCGAACCAGGAACACTTGAGCTTACAGACCAGCCGTGTACAAGGCAGCGACACGGCGCAGATCGCCGCACCGCCTATTGTCCACGAAGTATTAGCTAGTTCTGGTCAACCGCTCGACTCGTCAACGCGCGACTTTATGGAGTCGCGCTTCGGGTATGACTTCAGCCGAGTCAGAGTTCATAGCGATGCACGGGCGGCGGCGTCGGCGCAGTCCGTCAACGCGTTGGCATACACAAGCGGAACGGACGTGGTATTCGGCGCTGGCCAGTTTTCACCTGCGACTACGCAGGGCCGCAAGCTGCTGGCGCATGAACTCGCCCACGTGGTTCAACAAGGCCAAGCTGCGTCGAGTGTCAGCTTGCAAAGGCAAGTAACGCCCGCTCAGCCCGCGCCTAAACAGATCTATCCCGGCGCGAGGTGCGATGCTGAGCAGCGCCAAAAAGTCGAGCCGGCTGTCTTGAAAGCCAACCAGTGGCTTTCAACCGCGCTCACGGCATTGGACGCGTTCCTCAGTGGGGCACAGACGAAACAGGCACAAGCGGCGGCAGCGGCGCTCAACAAACATTTTCATTCAACCGCGCCTGCCGTCGTTACCTACATCAAGAGTCGTCTGACAACGATCCAGAGCGACATCTTCGGTCGTCAGAACTTCCGCATCACTTGCCCACCAGCTAACGATGCGGTCTGCAACCAGACCTCAACCGGCACGGAGTTAGCTGCCGTTGTGTCGGAGAATCAAGACGAACTCAGTTTTTGCGGGCGGTTTTTCAAACGTGATGAAGATGATCGCGCCAGTACAATCGTTCACGAGTTCGCACATGCTCTGCCGGGCCTTAGTAAAACGAATAAGATGCTGATCATAGACCGGGCATATAAACATGACCCCTATTACCACTATCTGACGACCGCCGAAGCCCTCACCAATGCAGAATCCTATGCGATGTTTACGCGTGAGCTGGCCACTGGCTCCAGCCCTGCACAGGCATTCATCGTGGACACGCTGTTTGAATGCCCGGATAACTGGGTGCCCATCATCTCCGACGCGCTCACAAAGGCGCGGGCGTGGAATCACAAAGCCGCGCTGAACACTAACCACACGCATCGGTTTTCCCTTGCCTACAAGAGGCTCAATGCGCAACTAGAGAAGGGTGACTCTTACAAGTGCATACCCGATGGCGGTGGTCGCTGCAGCAAGAGCGTCGTTGCGTATTGGTACATGGCAGGAGACTTGCGCATCTGCCCGAGTTTGATCACGCTGCCTACTCCAGACGCACGCGCGCTATCCCTGCTGGCAGCGCTGTATGGATATAAAGACCTCGTGGGTGGTAGCGACGAGCGACTAGCGGCGGCAGAAGAAGCGCGCAGGCTTCACACGGCGAATGTACCGACCGTTGCCGGAGTGCTCAGCGGCGACTGAGACACAGAATCGTGGGCAGTGTTGCAAAAATTATTTTCAGACGCGGAAGGTCAGCGGCGGCTCTTTCTCAGGCAGCGATCTGAAAGAGCGATGCGACAAATTTCGTCGGTAGTGTTGCAAAAAATATTTTGGCTACAATTAGTTGAGCTGAAGAGTCAGCAACTGCCTCAATATCTTGTGCAATCCGAAAGTTTTTGCAACACTACCGAAAGAACACTGGAAGGCATCGGAGCTGTGAATATGATGAGGAAGGGGCAAGTCAAAAGATTAAGTGGTAATGATGTACAGGGGCAGGCAGAGTTCATCTCTAATCTCTTTCAGGTCGCGGCATAAGAGAATCGAACTGACGATTTTTCGCGCCTCATAATAATCTTTGCAACACAACCGTAAAAAGTCGCCTGCTGCGGCAGAACTCCGTAATAGAGCGACAAAAGCCGCATGGTGCGGCCTAACACGCTTGCATGGGCGTCTAATACCGCTCCCTTGCCTCACTAATATCACGAAAAGATCGCTCGCCCCACTAGCTAAACTCCGCATTGGCGCACGATGATCACCGCCTCCGCAGATAACTTTTCTTGTAACGTTTCCACCGCTCGTCTGTTTTATGTTTGATCCAGAAGCGCCGCTCGGGCGACGCGGCCGCGCGTAGACAGTCGGATTGCGTGCGGGAAGCGGCAGAGGAATTAGTTGATGAACCGTCTAGTGGTGCTCTTCGCTGGGGCACTCACGGCCTTATTCCGGCCTTGAGACATAGCAGCCGGATAGTCACACGGAAGGGATCGAATTCACCGGCCGGGGTTGACTCTGAAATAACACTTCGTATGGATCAGCCTTCAAAGGAGCTGGGGGAATGAGCATGCAAGAGCTAGACGCCGGAAACTTTCTCGGTTCGGATGTCAGGACTTGGGAGGCTGACTCCATCTGGTACGCTTTAGCCCGCTACGATGAATCGCTCCGGGCGCAGCAACAAAATTCCTCCTGTGACTGGCACTATCACCGCAACCCTCACTTCAGTTTCATCCTCGAAGGGGGCAACATCGAGCACCGTAAACGGGCCGTCAACAACTGCCTGCCGGGGCACCTACTCTTCTACCACTCCGGCGAGTCGCACCGGAACGTAAGCGTGGTCTACCCGTCGAAAAACTTTAACGTCGAGATGAGCGAAACTTTCTTTTCGAGATATGACGTATCGGATGCCGATATCGACGCAAGGGTGGTGACGGGGCCGAGAGCGAAATTTACGATGCTGCGAGTTTATAAGGCTACGCTCGACAAGGGTAAGAACGCCGACCTTGAAATTCACTCGTTGCTGTTAAGCCTCCTATTCGAGGGTGACAAGGAAGGGGGCTCTACAGCCGCCCCTTCGTGGGTCAGGCGGGTGGCAGAGGCCATCAATGACAGGTGGGACGAAAACCTTTCCCTCCTCGAACTCTCAAGGGAGGCCGGCGTACACCCGACCACGATCTCGAAGCGTTTCCCGAAATATTTCTCCTGCACGCTCGGGGAATACGTCCGCCGCCTGCGGGTCGAAAAGGCGCTCGCCATGATCAGGCGATCCGACCACTCGCTGACGGAGGTCGCGCACCGTTGCGGCTTCGCCGACCAAAGCCACTTCACAAGGGTCTTCAAAGAGACGACAGGGCTACTGCCGAAGTCGTACAGGAAAATTTAGACCCGCCCGCGGCCTCGCGAAACTCCCCCCGCTTCATTTACCTTCCCCTAGCTTCCGCACAATGTCGGGGGTGGGCAAATCTCGTTCTATTTCACAACCTCAATACGTTTTAACTTCGCGACAAAAGTAGCGAGGTGAAAGACGATGCCGGGTAAGCCTTATACTCACAATGATGGGTTTGAAATTATGAGACAAATACTATTCCTATTTTCACTGGCGTTCTGTTTATTGTTCGCTTCGATGGCTGCGGCACAAACGCAAGGGAAACTGATCAATGAAACCGAAAAAAAACAGGTCGTAGATGCGGTCGGCAAACGCCTTGTCGATTTTTACCTTTACCCGGATGTCGCCGGTAAAATGGCGGCGCTGCTCTCGAAAAATCTGGATAACGGCGTTTATAAAACAATCAATGATCCGAAAATTTTCGCCAACCGATTAACCGAGGCTCTGTTCGCCGTAAGCCGCGACAAACATTTGGAAATATTGTTCGGCCCGGAGTTGGTCATTGAAACTAAGAAAGAAGCATCCCGCAAGGAGACCGTCGAAACCATAAACAGGGAACTGGAGAGGGGGCGAAAAAACAATTTCGGTTTTAAGGAAGTGAAACTCTTGGAGGGCAACATCGGTTATCTCCATCTGACGAGATTTTACGACGTGAAATACGGCGGCGAGACAGCCGCCAATGCAATGAATTTTTTAAGCAATGCGGACGCGCTCATAATTGATCTTCGTCAAAACGGGGGCGGCGATTCCTCAATGGTGCAGCTTTTGACAAGCTATTTATTCGATTCAAACCCGGTACATTTAAACGATTTTTATCTGCGCGGCGGCGAAAAGCAGACTCAAATTCAGGAATGGACGCTTCCCTACGTTCCCGGAAGAAGACGCCCCGACATTGATGTGTATATTTTAACCGCCTACAGAACTTTTTCCGCCGGAGAGCATTTAGTCTACAACCTGAAAACTTTTCAAAGGGCGACAATCGTCGGCGAAACCACGGGCGGCGGAGCGCATACGGTCGCTTACCAGATTATTAATGACAGGTTTCTGCTGAAAGTTCCGAACGGAAGACCGATCAATCAGGTCACAAAATCGAATTGGGAAGGAACGGGCATCAAGCCCGACATCGAAACGCCGCCGGGTGATGCCCTGCTCGCCGCGCAGATCAAAGCTCTGGAGAAATTGACCGCCCGCACCGACTCGCCGGACGCGAAATTTACATACGATTGGCACACAACCGCCCTGCGGGCGAAATTGAATCCGGTCAGGATTGACGAATCTCTGATGCGTTCCTACGCCGGAACTTACACCGGAGAATACGGGCAGAGAAAGATCACCTTCGAAAACGGGAGGCTTTTCTCCCAGCGCGCGGGCGGCGCGAAATTGGCATTGATTCCTCTGGCTGCGGAGCTTTTCACCTATGAAGGAAGACCCGAGTTAAGACTGAAAATTGTTTCTGAAAATAACCGCGTAACCGGTCTCAAGAGCATCGCCAACGACGGCTCGCAGCTCGATGAAACCAGAGACAAAGACGGAGCCGGCGAAAAGACATAATGTTAATTATCGGACTACACAAAAAGGAAGCTCCTAAAAGCTTCCCCGCCTTCTGGTGTCCAGAGCATGAGAAAGCGCGGCGGAGCGATGTGAGACGTAATCATTCAACTGACCTGAGCGAGAGCCGCGCGCCGCTGGCTGGCGACAAGTCTTCCGTTCGTTTCTAATATTCAACTCGAAGCAGCCAAACGCCCGGCATCACCCGCGCCCCTGCACGACTTAGATGAGAGGGAGCGTGAAGGAGGGGCGTCGGGTGCATGCCTTTGTTAGATTGCGTGGGGCGGGACAACCACTGTGCCTGAGATTCCGCCTCGCTGCCGACCTGCTTTTCTGTCGCCGCTACTCAATACGCTTGATGCGCTCGACAAGCGATTCCGACCACAAAGCTAATTTGTCGGACGCCCGGCGATTATGTTTTGCGGCCGCCCGATTATAAGTTAGGAGCAGTTTCCTGACGTCGCACAAACACTCTATCAACTTGGGGCGGCCGTAAGTCTTTTCAATCAGCACCGCCATCCTCCAACCGACCGTGTACCAAGGCCCCTGCACGCCGTAAAACGTGCGCGCCGCCTTCTCTATGTCGTCACCAGCCAAGCGGCTTTCCAAAACGTC
>DASPJG010000222.1:0-2157 GCA_035628755.1 Pyrinomonadaceae bacterium | reverse complement strand
TTCATCCTCGTCCTCGTCGGCGGCGTGTTCGTCCTCGAAGCGATCTCGGTGATGCTGCAAGTCTCCTTCTTCAAGATGACGAAGCGGCACACCGGCACGGGGCGGCGGCTCTTCAAGATGACGCCCCTGCACCACCACTTCGAGATGCAGGGCTGGAAGGAATCGAAAGTCGTCTTTCGCTTCCTGATCCTTGCGATCCTGTTCGCGCTCCTGAGTCTCTCGACTTTGAAACTGCGTTAGAAACGGACGAGTGAAAGCTGAAAAATTTTGCAGCTTGAAGGGAAAAAAGTTCTGGTCATCGGCGCGGCGCGCAGCGGCGTGGCGGCGGCGCGCTTTCTGGCAGCGCGCGGGGCGATTGTTGCGTTGAATGATCGCAAGGCCATCGAAGAGTGGACGGAAGAGGCGCGCGGGTTGAAGACGGAAGGCGTCGGCTTGCTCGCGGGCGACGTGCCGATGTGGTTGATGGATCAGATCGAGCTGGTCGTGGTCAGTCCCGGCGTCCCGTCGAAAAATATCCCGGTGCGCTACATGGAGCGCGCGGGCGCGGAGGTGATCGGCGAAGTCGAACTCGCCGCGCGCCACCTGCGCGGGCGCATCTGCGCCATCACGGGCACGAACGGGAAGACGACGACCACCACGCTCGTCGCCGAGTTGTTGCGCGGCGCGGGGCTGCCCGCGCAGGTGGGCGGCAACATCGGCACGCCCCTCATCTCGCTCGCGGACTCGTCGCGCGAGGACGGTTGGACGGTCGTAGAGGTTTCGAGCTACCAGCTTGAGACGATTGTTGAGTTTCACCCGACGGTCGCCGTCGTGTTGAATCTGATGCCCGACCACATGGATCGCTACGAGACCCTGACGGACTACGGCGCGGCCAAGCATCGCATCTTCCGCAACCAGACGGCGGAAGACGTGGCGATCTTGAACGCCGACGACCCGATAGTTTCCTCCTGGGCGTCGGGCTTGCGCGCGCACGTGACGCTGTTCAGCGTCGAGCGCGAACTCGAAGAGGGTCTGTTTCTCCGGCGCGGCGGGAGCGATTTGATCTCGCGGACGCGCGATGGCGGCGAGCGCGTGCTGATGACGCGCGACGAGATGCAACTGCGGGGCTTGCACAACGTCCAGAACGTGCTGGCCGCGCTGGCGTGCGGATTGGCGTGCGGCGCGTCGCCCGATTCGATGCGCGAGACGGTGCGGAACTTTCGACCCGTAGAGCACCGGCTGGAACGCGTCGCAGAGGTCGCGGGCGTCGAGTTCTACAACGACTCGAAGGCGACGAACGTTGACGCGACCTTGAAGGCGCTCGAAGCGTTTGCCGAACACGCCGGGCGGATCGTCTTGATCCTCGGCGGGCGCGGCAAGAACGCGCCCTACGCGCCGCTCGCGCCGCTCATCGAACGCAAGGCGCGCGCCCTCGTTGTGCTCGGCGAAGACGCCGAGCGCATCGAGAGCGAGTTGAAAGCGCACGCGCGCGTAATTCGCGTGCGGGACATGGCGGAGGCCGTGCGGCAGGCGGCGGAGGTCGCACAAGCAGGCGACGTGGTGCTGCTCGCGCCCGCCTGCGCCAGTTGGGACATGTTCGATAATTTCGAGCACCGGGGCAGAGTGTTTAAGGAAGCGGTGGAAGAAGTGGCAAGTTCGAGGTTGCAGGTTTCAGGTTGAAGAACGAAGCACATTCGGACTTGAAACCGGCAACCTGAAACCCGTTTGAGTTATGGCGAGAAAGCTACAAGCTGACGAGTGGTTGTTTGCGGCGACGGTGGGGCTGGCGTTGTTCGGCGTCGTGATGGTCTACAGCGCGTCGGCTGATCTGGCGTTTGCCGAGAACGGCACGCAGTACCACTACGTCAGGCGACAGGCGGTCTGGACGGTCGCTGGCTTGCTGGCGATGATGGGCGTGATGCACTTCGACTACGGGCGGCTGCGTGATCGCCGCGTCGTCGCGGGACTCGTCGCGGGAACGGTCGTGCTCCTGCTCGCGGTGTTCCTGTTTCCGCGGATCAACGGCGCGCACCGCTGGATCAAGTTGCCGGGCGGCTTCTCGCTGCAACCGTCGGAGTTGTCGAAACTCGCGCTGGCGATCTTTCTCGCGCGCTTTCTCGAACGGCGCGCGGGCGAGGAGCAGTCGCTCTGGAAAACTTTCGCGCCGTGCGTGCTCTT
>DASPJG010000221.1:0-3546 GCA_035628755.1 Pyrinomonadaceae bacterium | reverse complement strand
GCCCTTGAAATCATTGGCGGGCGTCGTCGGGTTGTCGGTGACGGTGTAGAGCTTGCCGTCCATCAGGTACATGCGGCGCAACTCTTCGAGGTTGAAGGGGCGCGCGCCGCGACGGCCAAAGACGGCGAGCTGGTTGCCGCTTTCGTCCACGGCGCGGTCGCGGTCGAGACCTTTGGAGATGGCGACGGCAGGGCCGGTCGTCTGGAACGTGGCGATCAATTTCGGGTCGGGGCGCGGGCTGAACCCGGCGTAGGTCGTAGAGGTTTCGGGGTCGGTCAGTTGCAGGATGCGCAGGCCGTTGTGCCCGTCGGCCACGTAGGCGTAGAGGCTCGCGTTCGTCATCGCGATCTTCACCTGATGCACGTCGTTGAGCTTGCCGTCGGCGTTGTACATCATTTCGAGCTTGGGCTGTTCCGGTCGCTCGACGTTGATGATGGCGATGCCGTCCTTGCCGTTGGCGACGTAGGCGTAGGTGCGCGCGACGTAAACGTCGTGGGCGTGAGAGAGTTTCACCTCCGCGCCTTCGACGAGATGCGCGTCCGCAGGCGTCGTCACGTCAATAACCTTGAAGCCCTCTTCGTCCACGACGAAGGCGTAGCGGAACTGGATGGCGACTGCGTGCGGGTGGTGGAGCGCGAACTGCTTGACGATTTTCGGGTTCAGCGGATCGTCAATGTTGACGATGACGAGCGACTTGTCGGTCGTGATGTAGGCATGCGTCCCGGCGATCTGGATGTTGTTCGCGCCGTCGAGCGCGCCGCCGGGATTCCACGTCAGCGCGCGTTTGAGGTAGTTGTTGAGCGGGTCGCCGTCGAGCAGCGTGGCCGCGCCGACGAGAACTAAGCCCTCGTGCTTGTCTGCGACGTAGAGATAGCCGTAGAGCGGGTGGATCGCCTGCTCCTGATTTTCGGGGCGACGCGTGCGCACCGGGTCGAGCGCGAGCGTGGAAGGCGCGGCGACGGCTGTCGCATATTTTGTCTTCACCCAGAATTTCTGGCCGAAGCGCGAGACGGGCGCGGTGGTGATGCGTTCGGAGAAGCCCTTGTGATCGATCTGCGCCACGTCGTAAATGCGCAGGCCGCCTTCGCCCGCCGCGACGTAGGCATACTCGCCGCGCAACTGCACCTGCAAGACTTCGGGGTTGCCGATGTGCTCGTAGTAAGTTTCAAGCCGACGCCCGTTGTCCACAAACTTCTTGTAGTTGTCGGGGTAGGCGAGTTTGTGCAGGGTGCTGCCGATGACGGCCTGCGGGTCTTCGCGTTCGGTGACGGGGACGACTTCTAGTGAATGCTCGGCGGCGACGTAGACGTAGCGACCCATGAAGTTGACGAAGTTCGTCCCCTGCATGAGCAGTTGCGCCATCCAGGCGTTGTTGTTGTTCTCCTTCGAGACGTGACAGTCCGTGCAGCCCTTCGTCTCGGTCGCGCGGACGGTGTGCGGGACGTGCGTGGAGAACGCCTGACCGCTGAAGCCTTCGGCGGAGATGGTCTGCTGCTGCGAGTAAATCCACTCGCGGTTCTGGTTCTGCGAACTGACGATGACGGCGGAGCGCGAGGCGGCGGGCGCGACGCGATGACCCGTCACCGTGCCGTCGCGTGCGAGCATGAACACGTCGTCGCGCAAGACCTGAAAGTTATAGGTCGTGTAGTTGCGTGAATCGTCGCCCTCGTTGTGGCGGTTGGGCATCTTGCGGTTGGCCTTCATGGAGAGGTGGCAGCCGAAGCAACTCGTCATCCAAGACGAGTGGCAGGCGAAGCACGTCATCGAGTTATCGGCGTGCGCAAGCTGGTCGTCCTTCTCCGGCACGTCGCCCCACGTCTGGTTGTCCTTGCGGATGGTCTTGGCGTAGCGCGAGAGTTCGTTGTAGTCGCCCGTCTTGGAAGGATCGATGCTGTCAACCGTCTGCTTGACGCGCCACCACTTGCCCGGCTCGACGATGGAGTTCTGCACGATGTCGCCCGCCTTGACGTCAACCTCTACTTCTCGCCCGTCTCCGGTCTTGACCTTCTTTTTCAGACCGGCGGCAGGGGCGACTTCAAACAGCGGAATCTTGTTGCCCTGAGTGTCGCGGGCATAGAGGTTACGCGAGATGTCGCGGTTTCCGCTGCGGGGCGCGCGCAAATTTCGCCCGCGTTCCTTGTCAACGAGTTTGCCGTTTTCGATGCCCTGACCGGCGGCGGGGCCGGTGGTGAAAAGTTTGGCGCGTTCGCGGATCGTGCCGTGGCAATCGGTGCAGTTGATTTCGATGGCGGCGCGCGGTTCGTTGTAGAGGATGCCCGTGCCGTGGTTGTCGCCGCGGAAGTGGCAGTCGGCGCAGTGCATGCCCTTCTCAAGATGGATGTCTTTGAGGTGGACAGGTTGGCCTGACTTGTACGCGCCGTCGCCGGAGAAGGCCACGGCGTCAGCCAGTTTTTTCGGCGTGATGGTTTTGATCGGCTTGCCGTAGCCGTCGAGCATGTTGCCCGCGCGGTCGCGTTTGAAGACGGCGCGGTAGAGCCAGCCGTGGCCGTGGTAGTCGGCAAAGGCGGTCTGCTTGAGTTGCTTGCCGAACTCGCCGCCGGGTTCGCCCGTCTTGACGAGGAAATCGTCGGGCGAGGCGCGGTCTTTCCACTTGCGCATTGACCAGAGGCCGCGCAACTGCGCGCCTTCCGGGTTGCGGTCGAGCTTCTCCTGTTCCTCGTCCTGCGACGGCGTGACCTGTTTGGCCGGGTACATCTTGTCGCCGTCCGTCTCGTTGTCCCACCAGGTAAAGCCCGTGTAGGTGGCGACCATGTTCGTGCCGGGGTGCATGTGACAGGTCATGCACTGCGAGGTCGGGATAGAGTTGGTGAACTGGTGCTTGATCGGGTGGCCGGGTTCGCCGCGCGGGATGTTCGTGTCGGCGGTGGCGGTCGTGCCGAGGTTTCCGAAACTGGCGTAGTGGCCGGAGTTGACGGGGCTGCGGTCGTTGGCGTAGATGACGTGGCAGGCCGTGCAGCCCGACGAGCGATAGTCGCCGGGAAAGTCGTTCGTGCCGAGGTGGTTGAGCGTCGGGTCGAGCAGGCGCGTCTTCTGGATGCCGAGATAGACCGGATCGGTGCGGTTGTTCGTGCCGAGGCCGCGCGGGCTCAGGCCCTTGTCGGGGCGGCCGGGGTCTTCCTCGCGGTCGGGCAGGCCCACTTCGAGGCGTCGCTTCCCGCCGCGCTCGAAGACGCGCAGGATGTTGCCGGGCTGCGAAATCTGCCAGCGCGGGAGCGGGTCGAGGAAGGGGAGCCAGCCCTTGGCGAGTTGGTTTTCCTTCGTCGGCTGCGGAATCTGGATGAGGCGCGCGGGCGCGCCCGTCTCCTCGGTGTAGATTTCGCCGAAGCGCGCGTCCTTGAGCGGGAAGCCGCCGTTGTTGTAGAGCGCCGCGGCCCAGAGCATCGCGCCGTGGCGCATCATGCTCGACTCGTTGGCCGTGACTTCGGGCTGGTGGCAACTGCCGCAGGTCTTCTGCGACGTGCGCAGGTCGGCCGGGTTGACGAAGCGGACGAACTCCCAGCTCTCGCGGTTCATCAGCGTGAGCGC
>DASPJG010000220.1:0-4050 GCA_035628755.1 Pyrinomonadaceae bacterium | reverse complement strand
ACCACCGATCTGTAGTTCATCGAATGATGAAAGGCCGAACGCGCCATCACCATCCCGTCAACGAGCGTCACGGTCAGGCACACCTCGATGCCGTCGCGCAGCGTGCGCAGCATCCGGCTCGCCTGCGCCCCGTGAATGTAGAGCGTGTCGCCTGCGCGCCCATAGCCGGTCGGGATGACGAACGGCTGTCCCTCGACGACGAAGCCGACGTGGCAGACGAAGCCCTCGTCCAGAATTTGATAGATGCCCTCGCGCCCGTACTCTCCCCGCTTCGGCAGACGCTTCAACGCGCTCCGCCCCGTCGGCGTAAAATTATCCATCACTTTTCACCCCTTCACACCCGGCCGCGCACCACGCCGGAAACCCCGCGCTCGCTTTCGCCCGCGACATCGGCCGACGTTTTCATCAACCGGCGGATGTTCCGGCGCGCACACGCGAAACCGCAAATTGGCCTCTGGCGCATGGAGATTGGCCTTTTCCGCTTTTGCGGCTGTTACCGGCATTTGTGCTATCTTATGCCTCGTCTTTCAAATTACAAATAGCCAATTTGAGATTGGCCTCTAGCCGTTCCACACCGATGAACTACGCTAAGTTGAAATTCAAGCGCAATGATGCGCGCTCGCTCTACGGCCAATTGGTCGAGGCTTTGGAGTCGGCCATCGAGCGCGAAGACCTGGCGGCGGGCGCGCGCCTGCCCTCCGAGCGCGCGCTGGCCGGGCAACTCAAACTCAGCCGCACCACGGTCGCGGGCGCATACCGCGAACTCAAAGCGCGCGGCCTCTTGCGCAGTCACGTCGGGCGCGGCGCGTTCGTCTGCGCGCGCCCCGAACCCGCGGAGGCCCCGTTCGCGTGGCGCGGCAAAGTCTCCGCTTTCGCACAGCTCAACGCCGATCCCGCCATGCGCAATCTTCATCTAGACACGATGAACTCGCGCCTCATCTCTTTCGCCGCCGGTATTCCCGCCATTGAGTGTTTCCCGCTGGCCGACTACCGGCGGCTCATCGAACAGGTGTTGAAAGAGAGCAGCGACGTAGTGCTCGGCCTCGGGCCGACCGAGGGGCAGGCCGTCTTGCGCAAAGCCATCGCCGCGCGCGCCGCGACGCGCCCCGAACGCGTGCTCATCCTCTCCGGCTCGCAGCAGGGACTCGATCTCATCGCGCGCTGCCTGCTCGACCCCGGCGATACGGTGGTGCTGGATCGTCCCGGCTACGTCGGCGCGATCCAGACGTTTCGCTCGGCGGGCGCAAAACTCGTCGGGTGGGACACGGTGCGCGGCGACCTCGACGAACTCGAAGACCTGTTCCTGCGCTACCGCCCGAAGTTGCTCTATACCAACCCGACCTTTCAAAACCCGACGGGCAAAGTCTTCACGTTGCGCGAGCGGCGCGACCTGCTGCGCCTCGCCGTGCGCTACCGCATCCCCGTCGTCGAAGACGACCCGTACCGCGAAACCTATCTGGACGCCGCGCCTCCGCCGCCCACGCTCTACGAACTCGACGAGCACAACATTGTCATCCACCACAGCACCTTTTCCAAAGTGCTTGCGCCCGGCCTGCGGCTCGGCTGGCTCGCCGCGTCGGAGTACGTGGTCGATCAACTCGCGCTCATCAAGCAGCGAGAGAATTTGTTCACGGAAGGCTTGAGCCAGTTGGTCATGGCCGAGCTTATGCGGAGCGGGCTGTACGACGAACATCTCGCCAGACTCAGGCGCGAACACGCGCGCAGGCGCGACCGGATGAGCGCGTCGCTCGCGCGATATCTGCCCGCCAAGTTCCTGACCTACGTGCGGCCGAAGGGCGGCCTCTACTTCTGGTGTCGGCTGGGGCACGGGTTGAAGGGGCGGCAACTGCTGCGGCAAGCGACGGCGGCGGGCGTCGTCTTCGCCAACGGCGAGATTTTCTACGCAGACGAGGTCGCAGGAGCGCACGAACTGCGTCTCTGCTTCGCCAGCCAGGCCGGGGACAAGATCGAGGAAGGGATCAAACGACTGGCCGCCGGTCTCAAGTCCGATCACGGAACCGACGCGCCGCGCGAGGAGAGTTTGATGCCGATGGTTTGAGAAGAAAGTTGAAGGCCGCGTGGTCGCGGAAGAGACAGGAACCGGCAGTTTAGCGACGGCGGCAGTTCGTAAACCCCGGCCGTTGGGGCTTACGAATTGCCGCCGTCATCGCTTCATTGAATTCTCATCAACGCTTTGTTGCTGGGCGTGCCGCGCACGTTGAGGCTGACCGAGACGTCGCCCGCATTTGCCAACTCGTCCGGCAAGATGACGACCACCTGCGTCACCCGTTCATAGCCGGGAAACTTGCCCACGTATTCCACGGCCAGCGGATAGATTCTGTTTTGAGAATCTTCCGCCTGTGCCGTCACCGCCGTCTGCGACTCGTCCGGCGCGAGATTCACGTTGGCCGCAAACAGCATCACGCGCGTCTGCCCGTCGGCGCTGAAGTTCCGGCTGGACTCGACCGCAAAAGGCTCTCGCGTGCGCGTCACCGAGTCGAGCGCAATCGCACGGGTCGAATTCCATTCGGTGAGGAGTTGCGGTGTTGAAACAAAATTCGTCGTCGGCCGGAGCACGAACAACCCCTGCTCGATGCCGCTGACTATGACGACGCCGCTTTTGAAGAACGGGTAATTGCTCCATGCGCCGTTAAAGTTCGGCAGGTCGTCGAGCGGATAGATGTCGAAATAGCCGACCTCCTGCAAATTGGCGGTGCTCGCGCCGCTGATGTCGAGCACGCGCAGGCCGCTTCGGTAGTTGGCCTGATAAGCGTAGCGGCCGAGGATGTAGAGGTTGTGATCAATCGCCGTGTTCGTGCCTTCGTGGATGCCTGTGACGGAGGGCGCGTCAAGGTCGGAGACGTTGAAGATGTGAGTTCGCGTCTTCGTCTTGAGTTTCGTCTCATCCAGTTCGTCGTCCACTAAAAACAGGGATTGGTCATCGGTCAACCAGCCCTGATGCGTGTAGCCGCTGCCGGGATAGGTGGTGCGCGATAGTTGGCGGGGGGCGTTCTTGTCCGTGACATCCACGATGGTCAGAGTGTCCTCGTTGGAATTGAAGCAAATCTCCCGGCTGCGGTAGGCCGCGTCGGGGCCGCGATAAATGACGCATTGCGAATCGTGCGTGTAGCCGTCGGTGTCGAAGCACCCGGCGAAGGCGGGGCGGGCGGGGTCGCGCACGTCTACGATGTGCAGGCCGCGCGCGCACTTGTTGGCGGCGGCATCCGGGTAAGCGGTCGCGCCGTTGGCGTAAGCAAAGCCCGTCTCTTCGTTGAGAGTAATCGTGTGCGCGCGGCTAAAGCCGTTGTAGTGCGCGGTTTCGGAAAAAGTGGCGGGCGGTGACGCGACGTTGCGCAAACGGGTGAGGTCGAAGACCTGCATCCCGTGACCCTCGGCCTCGCTCACGATGAAGGCGTGGTTGGCGTAGACTTTGATCGCGCGCCACACCGAATCGACGCTGTGCGTGGGCAGATTGCCGAGGTAGACGGGATGTTCGGCGTCGCTGATGTCAACGAAGGCAGTCCCGTTGGAACGACCCATCAGCGCGTATTCCTTGTTCGTCGCCGGATCAGTCCAGCCCCAGACATCGTTGCCCGTCCCGCCGCCGATATCGGCTAGCGGGAGGAACGAAGCGAGATCGATATTGCGACAGGGGAACGTGCCGGCCATCCCGTTCACGCACGGCGTCAGGCCCATCGCCGACAAAGCCTGTCCGCCGGGCTGCCCGTTGCCGCCCTCGCCGATGTGTTTGTCGCCGTCGTGCGCCGCGCCTGACGGGGGAAGCAAAACGAGCAGCGCCAGCGCACACGAGCACAGCAGTAAGAAAACCAGCGAGGGAAACTTTTTGTTCTTCATTTTTTTACTTCTTTGGTAAGACGAAAACTTATTTCATCGATGCCCCCGGCCTTTGCCGGAAGCGCTATTTCAAGGGCTACTTCTCTGTGGACGGAAGCGGGTGCATCGTATCGGGCACGATCTTCCAATGGCCTGCGCCGCCTTTGGCGTCGTCACGCTTCCAGACGCGCACATAATAACCCTTCTCCGTGGTCG
>DASPJG010000219.1:0-3098 GCA_035628755.1 Pyrinomonadaceae bacterium | reverse complement strand
GGAGGCAGCCATTCCATCTAGTTTGACCTATCCCGGCGTGTACATCGAAGAGGTGCCGAGCGGTGTCCACACCATCACCGGAGTCAGCACTTCGGACACGGCCTTCGTGGATTTTTTCGCGCGCGGGCCGGTGAATGAAGCCACGCGGATCACCAGCCTCGCCGATTTCGAGCGCGTCTTCGGCGGCCTCGATTCCAGAAGCGAGGCGAGCTATGCCATCCAGCAGTTTTACCTGAACGGCGGCAGCGTCGCGTGGGTGGTACGCGTCGCAGCCAGCAACGCCACGTCCGCCGGACTCACGCTCACGGGCGGTTCGCCCACGCAGGACGCGCTCGTGGTCGAGGCCGCCAGCCCCGGACAGTGGGGCAACAATCTACAGGTCGCCGTGGATCGTGACCCGAAGAATCTAGACCCGCGCGATGCCCCCAACCTGTTCAACCTGATCGTGCGCGAAGTGAAAACGACGGGCAGCACGCAGACGGTCGTCAACACGGAGATGCACCGCAATCTCAGCGCGAGCAAGAACCACGCGCGTTACGCCGTTGACGTGATCAACAACGCCTCTTCGCTGATCACCTTGCCGAAAGCGTCGAACCCCGGTTCGTTGCCGGGCATCTTGCCCGACTCGACGGGCGTGGATGGCGATGGGAATCCCGTGTTTCTGCCGCTCGGCGTCGCACCCGCCACGGTCGGCGGCGACGGCTACGAGCCGGACAGTTCCCAGTGGCGCGCCACCGAGGGCGCGGCTGCGCTCTTGGGTAAAGCCGTCGACAAGACCGGCATGAACGCGCTGCTCGGGATTGCCCCGGCGATCTTCAACATCCTCTGCCTGCCCGCCGCAGCCAACCTGCCCTCGACCAGCCTGAAAAGTGTGTATGACGCTGCCGCGAAGTTTTGCGCAGACCAGCGAGCTTTTTTGATCGTGGATATTCCGCCCGGCACGGAAACGCCCGCGCAGATGACCGACTGGCTCGACGGGAGCACGAATGCCGACGCCATCACGCGCGACAAAAACGCCGCAGTCTATTTCCCGCGCCTGAAGATGGCCGATCCGCTCAACGAGAATCGCCTGCGCGATGTGGGCGTGAGCGGGACGATGGCCGGTATCTACGCGCGCACGGATGCGACGCGCGGCGTCTGGAAAGCTCCGGCTGGAACCGATGCGAGCCTGCGCGGCGTGAGTCTCCCCGTCAAGCTGACAGACCTTGAAAACGGCGCGCTCAACCCGCTGGGGATCAATGCGCTGCGCAATTTCCCCATCTTCGGCAACGTCGGTTGGGGCGCGCGCACGCTCGAAGGCGCAGACCAGCAGGCCAGCGAATGGAAGTACATCCCCGTCCGGCGCACCGCCCTCTACATCGAGGAGAGCCTCTATCAAGGTTCGAAATGGATCCTCTTCGAGCCGAACGACGCGCCGCTGTGGGCGCAGATTCGCTTGAACTTCGGAGCGTTCATGCACAGCCTCTTCCGGCAGGGCGCGTTTCAGGGTTCGACCCCGAAAGAAGCCTACTTCGTCAAGTGCGACAGAGAGACCACGACGCAGGACGACATCAATCGTGGCATCGTCAATATCCTCGTCGGTTTCGCGCCGCTCAAGCCTGCCGAATTCGTCGTCATCAAGATTCAGCAAATGACCGGCCAGATTGAAGTCTAAAGGAGGACACAATGGCCCAATTCAGCGTCAATGCGCAACGTTTCGATCCCTACAAAAACTTCAAATTCCGCGTTAAGTGGGACGGCAAATACGTCGCCGGGATCAGCAAGGTCGGCGGCCTCAAGAAAACCACGGAAGTCGTCAAGCACCGCGAGGGCGGCGACCCGAGCAGCAGCCGCAAATCGCCGGGACGCACCGAGTACGACGCCATCACCCTCGACCGGGGCGTAACCCACGATACCGAGTTCGAGAAGTGGGCGAATAAGGTCTGGAACTTCGGCTCCGGTCTCGGCAGCGAAGTTTCGCTCAAAGACTTTCGCAAGGACATCATCATCGAGGTCTACAACGAGGCCGGACAGTTGGCGTTGGCTTACAAAGTCTTTCGCTGCTGGGTCTCGGAATATCAGGCGTTGCCCGACCTCGATGCCAATGCCAACGCCGTCGCCATCCAGCACATCAAGTTGGAGAACGAGGGCTGGGAGCGCGACCTCGACGTGACCGAGCCGAGCGAGCCGACGTTTACAGAGCCTGCGACCTAAGAAGCCATGCGCCCTTTAACTGCGGCAGACATCATTCGTGTCTGGGAATCGGGCGACAGGCAAGACGCGGCCGCGCGCGCCGTTAACTTGCTGGCCGCGGCCTTTCCCGAAAAGCGCGGCGAAGAGTTGTGGCGGCTCAGCCTCGGTCAACGCAACGCGCACCTGCTCGGCGTGCGCGAGCGGCTCTTCGGCTCGGAGTTGAACGCTTTCTCGGAATGTCTCAACTGCGGCACGCAGTTGGAGTTCACGTTGAGCGTCGGCGCGCTGCGCGGCGATGAACGCGCCCTGCCGTCGGAGACGGAGTTCGAGTTGGAAGCGGAAGGCTATGCCCTGCGCTTCCGGCTGCTCGACAGTCTCGATCTGAGGGCTGCCGCCGCCGCCCCAAACCCGCACGCGGCGCGCAGGCTGCTCGCCGGGCGTTGCGTGCTGGCGGCGCATCGAGGGGGAGAGCCGTTGAGCGTCGCGGAGTTGCCGGACACGTTGATCGAGCGACTGGCGGCGCGCCTCGCCGAGTGTGACCCGCAGGCCGAAGCGCTGATCGATCTGGCGTGTCCCGCCTGTGAACGCAGTTGGCAAGTTCCTTTTGACATCGCTTCGTTCATCTACACGGAGATCAGCGCGCAGGCGCGGCGGTTGCTGCGTGAGGTGCACGAGTTGGCGCGCGCCTATGCGTGGCACGAGGCCGACATTCTCGCCATGAGCGCGCGTCGCCGTCGTTATTATCTGGAGATGCTTGGTCAATGACCGACTTTCTGCAAAGGGTTTCGCTGATGACGCTCGGCCTCGCGCCGGTGGTGCGGCCACTCGTCGTCTCGCGTTACGCGCCGGATATGCACCTGCCCGCGCCCGAACTGCGACCGGACGCAGAACGTCCGTTCGAGAGTCCGGCAGAGCACGCGCCCCCG
>DASPJG010000218.1:0-2233 GCA_035628755.1 Pyrinomonadaceae bacterium | reverse complement strand
TCTTTGGCCGCGCGGCGGAGACGGTCGAGATCAAAGTTGACTTGCCCGCGTTCGGGAAACCGACGAGACCCACATCGGCCAGCAGTTTCAGTTCGAGTTGCAACTCGCGCTCTTCGCCGGGGCTGCCCTCCTGATGGTAACGCGGCGCGCGGTTGGTCGAAGTGGCGAAGTGGGAGTTGCCGAAGCCGCCGCGCCCGCCTTTGGCCGCCAGCCAACGCTGCCCCTCTTCCGCCAGATCGCACATGAGGTCGCCCGTCTCCGCATCGAAGACCTGTGTGCCGACAGGGACACGCACCAGAATGTCTTCGCCCTCGCGCCCCGAGCGGTTCGAGCCTTCGCCGTGCCGCCCGCGATCCGCGCTGTGCTCGGGGTTGTAGCGCAGGTGCAGAAGCGTGTTGACGCCTGTTTCGGCCACAAGCCACACGTCGCCGCCCTTGCCGCCCTCGCCGCCCGAAGGCCCGCCGCGCGGCACGAACTTTTCACGCCGGAAGGCCGTCACGCCGTTGCCGCCATGCCCGCCCTTCACGCGAATTTTGACTCGATCAATGAACATTTAATGCTTGCGAAAGATACGTTTGCGAACAGCGAATTTCGGACGGCGAATTAAAGTCGAAAACAGTGGCTTGCTAAGCCGCTCTCCGAAATGGAAAGGACGCCCTACGCTTGTTCATTCGAGCAGGCGCGGGCGTCGCAAAGTAACTGTTGAATGACTCCCCGGCTAAGCGGCAACCGCCTCCGGCGTCGCCGCGCCGGAAACTTCTGCGGCGTAGACGCTGATGAATTTGCCTTGCCGCCCCTTGTCTTCAAACTTGACGATGCCGTCAATCAAGGCAAACAACGTGTCGTCTTTGCCGCGCCCGACGTTCTTGCCCGGCTTCCATTTCGTGCCGCGCTGGCGCGCCAGAATGTTGCCGCCGAGCACCCGCTCGCCGCCGAACTTTTTCAGCCCCAGCCGCTGCGATTGTGAATCGCGACCGTTACGCGAACTGCCGACTCCCTTTTTATGTGCCATAACTCAAACCTCGTAGCAAAGTATGAAGCGGAAACGACGAACGGCGAATGAGAGCAACCGCATTGGCTTCATCATCCCGCGTTCATCGCGCGCCGCGTCTAGCCAATCGTCTCAATCTTCACCGCCGTGTAATTTTGCCGGTGGCCTTGTGTGCGTTTGTATTGCTTGCGGCGTTTCTTTTTGAAGACGATGATCTTGTCGCCGCGTCCATGCTCGACGATAGTGCCCGCCACGCGCGCGCCGTCAACCACGGGCGAACCGACACGCGTCTCGTTGTCGCCGCCGACGACAAGCACGTCGAACTCGACCGTCTTCCCGGCCTCTTCGTTCAACGAAGGCACGCGCACCGTCTCGCCTTCCGCGACGCGAAATTGCTTGCCGCCCGATCTGATAATTGCGTAAGACATCTCTCTACTCTCCTCAGACGCGAAAATCCCTTGCGGGAAAGTCGTTCATTATAAAGGCTGCATTCCGGCTGGTCAACGCGCCAAAAGGCCGCACTCGCGGAACTTCAGGCGTTGGCGATTCTCGCGCCGCCCGCGCCGCTGTTTCGTTCAAAAAACTCTTCCAAAAACTTGGTCGAGAAGTCGCCCGACTGAAACTGCGGATCGTCCATGATCTTCAGATGCAGCGGGATCGTCGTCTTAATCCCCTCGATCACCATTGATTCGAGCGCGCGGCGCATGCGCGCAATCGCCAGTTCGCGCGTGCGCGCGTGGACGATCAATTTTGCGATCAGCGAATCGTAATAAGGCGGCACGAAGTAGCCGGGATAGATGGCCGTGTCCACGCGCACGCCGGGGCCGCCGGGAATGTTGCAGGCCGTGATCAAGCCGGGCGAGGGCGTGAATTTCTCCGAGTCTTCCGCGTTGATGCGACACTCTATGGCGTGCCCTGCGAAGATCACGTCTTCCTGTTTGAAGGCCAACTCCTCGCCCTCTGCGACGCGGATTTGGTTGCGCACGATGTCGGCCAAAGTGATCATCTCCGTCACTGGATGCTCGACCTGCACGCGCGTGTTCATCTCCATGAAGTAGAAACGCCCGTCCTCGTCGAGCAAAAACTCGACCGTGCCCGCGTTTGAATAACCGACGCGCTTGCAGGCTTCGACCGCAACGCTTCCCATCTGCTCGCGCAACTCACGCGAGAGCGCGGGCGAAGGGGCTTCTTCAATCAGTTTCTGGTGGCGACGCTGCACCGAACAGTCGCGCTCGCCGAGGT
>DASPJG010000217.1:0-3431 GCA_035628755.1 Pyrinomonadaceae bacterium | reverse complement strand
CGCCCAAAACCCGGCGCAGGCCGCCACCGCAGACGACGCCCGCACCGCCGCGCCGCAAACTCAGACGGGCGCGCAGGAGGCGCAGCCCGGCGCACAGCCGCGCACCGGTGGCGGCGATGGCAACAGCAGCGATTCCGTCATCTCGATGCTCTTCGGGGCTGACGACATCAAAGCAGGCCCGGACGCGCCGCCCGAAAGCTGGACGGTGGTGATCCCGCGCATCATCGTGCGGCTCTCGCTGGCCGCGCTGCTCGTGGCGGCGTTGGCCTTCAGGCCACGTCGCGGCGTGCCCTCGCTCCCGCGCAATCCCTACGTGGCGCAGACGCAAATTCTGCTCGCCGTCGTCGCCTCCGCGCTGATGATGATCGTGGGCGACAGCGCGGCGCGCGCCTTCGGCATCTTCGCCGCCGCCTCGCTCGTCCGCTTCCGCACGAACATCCGCGACCCGAAGGAAGTCACCGTGCTGCTCATCAGCCTCGCCGTCGGTCTGGCGACGGGCGTTGGCCGCTGGGAACTCGCGCTCACGCTCGCCGTCTTCGTCTTCCCGCTGCTCTGGGTGCTCGAACATTACGAACTCGGACAGGTTGTGCGCCCCATTCTGGTGTCGGTGAAAACGCGCGACACGGTGCGAACGCAGGAGACGCTCATGCGAATCTTCCGGCGACACAGGTTCAACGCCGAACTGCGTCAACTCGATCCCGCCGACACAGAGGAGCCGGTCGGCTGTATCGTCTATTTCCTGAACATGAATCTCAGCGTCAGCACCGACGAAATAAGCGAAGAGATCATGTCGTCCGACCCGCAGAACATCGAAGGCATCGAATGGGAACAGACGAAGGGCACGGGCAGCCAAATCTATCAATAGCCTGCGCGCGGCTTCGCCGAAACTCGGGACATAAAAAAACCGGGGACGCTTTCAAGTGAAGCGTCCCCGGTTTTTCCTTTAGCGAAAGTCCCGTTATCTCAAGACAGGTGCGACGGTTGTTGATGCCGCCGGGACGGGTGCGGACGTTCCCTGCACGCGCTCCCAGTAATCCTTCACGTACTTCTTCATGTCGCCGTGTCCCCAGCGCGTGTAGAAGTCGTAGTCCTTCATCTCTTTGTAAACCTGTTCGTAATTCCAGCCGTACTTGGTGAAACGATAGACCGCGCCCGCCACGCCCGTGCGATGACGCCCGCCCGCGCAGTGGACGTAGAAGGGGCCGGTGTTGGGATCGTTGGCGAGTTTCAAAAACGCCTCGATCTGTTCCTCGCGCGGGTAGTCCTTGTCGCTCATCGGGATGTTGACGTAGCGCATGCCGAGGGCTTCCACAGCGGGCTTCTCGTAATCCTTCGCGTCGTCGCGCAGATCAATTACCGTCTTGATGCCGAGCGCGGCGAGGCTGCGATAGTCTCTCTCCTTTGGCTGGCCGCCACGATAGAAACGCTCGTCCATCTGGCCGAAATTTTTGATTTTTATGTCGGGGAAGGATTGTTGCGCGGACTGCGCGAAGGAGACTGCGGAGAGAGCCAGAACGACGAGGATTGCGCTTACACTACGTTGAGACAAATTACGCTTCATACGCATCAGTAAATACTCCTACAGTTTGAAAGAAACCAAAACAATTAGGTAGAGAAGGTTGGTCTTGCGGGTGTGCATCGTTCCCGAGCCGGATCACCGCCACAAAACTCTACCGCAGCCGACTCTGCCAAGACCACACAGGTTGTCGTTTTACGAGGTTATTGTGGAACGTCTGCATCTCACATCAGATGCGGCGAACGCCATCTGCGTCGCCCGTGTCCGTTGTCAGGCGCGCGGCTCTTGCGTCCGCGCGATGCCTAAAATTACCACAGCCCCGGCACTTCGGAAAAGTGCGCCGCAAGGGCTTTGAAGCGGCGCGCCGCACGCTTGCCGGAGACGGCTTACCCGCGACGCGACCTCTGCCAGCGTTGCTTGACGTTGATGCGCTTCTCCATGCGATAGAGACACGACCAGCAGACGTGGTGAACGCGGTTGTCAGCCTCTCTCACTTCAGTCATGTGCGCGCTCTCTTTATCGCAGCGTTCGCAAATTAAAGTCGGCTTCTCTTCAACTGTTGACATCGCTTTTGCTCCCGTCGCGCTTTGCCGTGGTTATGGCGCATAGTGTAACCGAAAATCTCCCGCGTGTTCAGCGTCGAAGACGCGAGCGCATGCGCTCCAAATATCCCAACCTTTGTTAGAATCAGGCGGGCAAACATTAAGGCGAGGTGCGAATCACAATAGCGCGGGCTTTATTCCGCCCGTCCGGCGCGTCCTCCCCCGCGCGCGTACCTGTCCGAACCTCCCCCGCTTTTCAAAGCACGGGGATGGAAGCCCGCAACGGAGTGCAAATCAGGATGACTCGAAAAAAAATTGGCGTCGCCGTGCTGCTCGCCGCGCTCGTCTCGAACGCGACGGCGACGAGCGCGTGTACGGTTGAGGAGACGCGCAGCGGCGCGAACGGCGGCGCGAAGGCTGCACCGCAGACGCCGCAGCCTGCAACCCCGAAGCCTTCGCCACTGGTATCCGAGGGGGAGGAAAACTTGTTGACAGACGTTTCGGGCGAAATCAAGGAACTGGCGGCGGGCGGCTACAGTTCCGTCAGAGAATCTTTCATCGCCGTCGCGCGCGACGCGCAAACTTACGCGAGCCTCCGGCAGTTGCATGACAAGTTGCCGGAACTCGGCGCGGACTTCTTCAAGTCGAACGCCGTGGTTGCGGCCTTCCTCGGCCAGCGGCGAAGCGGCGGCTACAGCGTGCGCATTACGGGCGGCGGTGCGAAGGGCGGCGGCACGTTGCGCGTCTCGGATCAGGCTCCCGCGAAAGATGCGATCACGACGATGGCTCTCACCTCCCCGTTTCAAATCGTCTCCGTCCCAATTCACGAAGACAGGCCGCTCTCCCTCGCATTCGACGCAACGTGGCAAGATGCCGCTCGCCCCTACAAAGTGGGCGCGGGCGAGTTTACGCGGATGGGCGGCTTCGCCGGTCGCCCCGAGCGTTCAACGGTCGCGGGCGAACTGCGCATCATGCGCCACGCGCAACTGGCGACCGTGTTCTTCGCCCTCGAAGGCACGGGCGCGGAAGGGAAGTACGCGCTGCAAGACGTGGCGACCGGCACGGTCGCGCCGGGAGGCGCGCTCGCGCTCACGCGCCTCGACCCCGGTTCGTTTGTTCCGCCGCCGCGCCACCCGCTCAAAGCGCGCGGGCAATTTGCAGACAACGAGGCCAAGCTGTCGCTCACGTTTGAAGTTATGGAAGCGAAGGTCAACGACGGCTATGGCGGTCAGGGAAAACTGGAAGCCACGGCCACCGCGCCGCCTCCGAAGAAGCGCGCCTCGGACGGAGACGACCCGATGTAGGTTCGACGGCGAGAGGAAGCAGAACGCGCCCTGACGATAATTTTGAACGCAACGACCCAATGCGCTTCC
>DASPJG010000216.1:0-5417 GCA_035628755.1 Pyrinomonadaceae bacterium | reverse complement strand
GGGCGCGGGATGGGCGCATCGTTTCGCACGTCGGAGCGCAGCGTGTGCGTCGTGTCGCCAGCGATTTTCGTCGCGCCGCGCGGGCGGGCGGTTTTGCGGATACCGAGTTTCGCCTCTTCGCCGATCAAATCTTCCGCGTCCTCCGCTGCCGCGCCGTCGCCGTCAGCGCCCGCCGCCGCTGCCGCAGCCTTCCCCGCTCTTTCCGCCTGCGCCGCGCCGTCGGCTTTCGCGCCGGGCTTCTCGCCGGTCAGGGAGTCCATCGTGTGCAGCCCGTCGAAGGCGTCTCTGGCGTAGTAGAGCGTGCCCTTGTAAATCGCCTTGAGATCATCTTCCACGTAGCGACGCGTCAAGGCCGCGCCGCCGAGCACGACCGGCACTTTGATGCCGCGCTCGTTCATCAATTCGAGATTGTCGCGCATGATGAGCGTTGACTTCACGAGCAGCCCGCTCATGCCGATGGCGTCCGCGCCCTCGCGCTCGAAGGCGTCGAGGATGCTTTCTATCGGCTGCTTAATGCCGAGGTTGACGACGCTGTAGCCGTTGTTTGTCAGGATGATGTCCACGAGGTTTTTGCCGATGTCGTGAACGTCGCCTTTGACGGTGGCGAGTATCATCTTGCCCTTCGTTGTCGCGCCACCCTTCTTCTCCATGTGGGGTTCGAGGAAACGCACCGCCGCCTTCATCACTTCCGCCGACTGCAACACAAACGGCAACTGCATCTGGCCGCTGCCGAACAGATCGCCGACCACTTTCATGCCGTCGAGCAGGATGTTGTTGATGATGTCGAGCGCGGGATAGCTGCCGAGCGCGCGTGTGAGTTGCGTCTCCAACCCCTGCTTCTCGCCGTCGATGATGTGGCGTTTGAGGCTCTCTTCGACGGGCAAGGCCGCGTCGTCAACATGCACTTTTTTCGTCGTCACGCCCTCGAACAGTTTGGTGAACTCGCCGAGCGGATCATAAGTGCAAATCTCCCCGTCGAACCTGCGCTCGTCGTAGATAAGCTGGCGCGCGACTTCCCTCTCGCGCTCGCCGATGCGGTTGAGCGGGACGATCTTGCTCGCGTTGACGATGGCCGCGTCGAGTCCGGCTTCGACCGCTTCGTGCAGGAAGACGGAGTTGAGCACGACGCGCGAGGCCGGGTTCAAACCGAAAGAGATGTTCGAGACGCCGAGGATGGTGAAACAGCCGGGCAGTTCGCGCTTGATGCGGCGGATGCCTTCGATGGTTTCGGCGGCGTTGCGACGATCCTCTTCGATGCCGGTCGAGATGGGCAGCGCGAGCGGGTCGAAGAAGATGTCGTGCGCGGGAAAGCCGAGTTGCCCCGTGGCTTGCTCATAGGCGCGCGTGGCGATCCTTAGTTTGCCTTCGGCGGTGCGCGCCATGCCCTCCTCGTCAATCGTGCCGATGACGACGCCCGCGCCGAAACGTTTGGCGAGATCGATCACTTTCACGAAGCGCGACTCGCCGTCCTCGTAGTTCGTCGAGTTGAGGACGCACTTGCCGCCCGCGTGTTCGAGTCCCGCCTCCATCTTCTCCCATTCGGTTGAGTCGAACATGAGCGGGAGGCGAATGTTCGTCACGAGGCGCGAGGCGAGCTCGTGCATATCTTTCACGCCGTCGCGCCCGACGAAGTCCACGTTCACGTCGAGGACGTGCGCGCCCTCGCGTTCCTGCGCGCGCGCGAGCGAGACGAGGCCGTCCCAGTCTTCGGCATTCAACAGGTCGCGCATCTTCTTCGAGCCAGAGGCGTTGACGCGCTCGCCGACGATGAGAAAAGAGTTCTGCTGCACGTAAGGCTGCTGGCTGTAGATCGAAGACGCCGCCGGGAGAACTTTCGCCTCGCGCGGCTTGGGCGTCACACCCTGCATCGCTTCGACGAGCAACTTCAGGTGCGCGGGCGTCGTGCCGCAGCAACCGCCGACCACGTTGACGCCGAAGTCCTTGACGAAATGCGCGACCTGCGCCGTGAACGTTTCGGGCATCTCGTCATAGTGCATCGCGCCGTCTTTAACTGAAGGCAAGCCCGCGTTCGGCAAGACGGAGACGGGCAGCGTGGCGTTCTCGCAGAGATAGCGGATGCTCTCAGACATGTTTCGCGGCCCCGTGCCGCAGTTCATGCCGATAACGTCGATAGGAAACGGTTCGAGCGCGGTCAAGGCCGCGCTGATCTCCGTGCCGGGCAGCATCGTGCCGAACAGTTCGATGGTCACTTGCGTGATGACGGGCACGCGCCGCTTCGAGCGTTCGAAATATTCGAAGATGGCGGAGAGCGTCGCTTTCGTCTGCAACAAGTCCTGACAGGTTTCGACGATGAGAAGATCGACGCCGCCGTCTAGCAGGCCGCGCGCCTGTTCGTAATAGGCCGCCTTGATGTCGCGGAATGCGATGTGGCCGAGCGTGGGCGACTTCGTGCCCGGCCCCATCGAGCCTGCGACCCAGCGCGGGCGGTCTGTGGTGGCGAAGTCGGCGGCGACGCGCTTTGCGAGTTGCGCGGCGCGGACGTTCAAATCGTAGGCCATGTGGCCGATGCCGTACTCGTCGAGCACGTATGGGATCGCGCCGAAGGAATTGGTCTCGACCACGTCGCAGCCGACCTCGAAGAAGGCCGCGTGGACGCGCTCGACCGCCGAGGGGCGACTGATGAGCAGGTATTCGGGACAGCCTTCAAACTGTGCGCCGCCGTAATCGTCAACGGTCAGGTTTTGCGTCTGAAGGTTCGTACCCATCGCGCCGTCGAAAACGACGATGCGGTCTCGCAGAGTTTGGAGGAAATCTTTCATGTAGTTTTAATCCGTCTCCGTTCCGGCCAACGCTCACGCGCATAAAGGGGAAGCCCCGCGCCAAACAACGCGGGGCTTTCGTCCGAGTGACTCGAAATGCGGGTGATTTCCCGTGAAAGACTTGGCCGAGCTGTTTAGCTGTTTATTTTACGTGGCCGCAAGTCGCCTTAACTCACCACGTTTGTCCGTCGCCGTTTATTGAATCACCGCCCGCAGGGCATGTCAAGAATAGAGAGCCGTGGGGTGAGAGGCCGGAGGCCGGTTAAGGCAGCTGGTCTTGTCCGGCCTTCGGCCTCAACTCCGGCTCTGCTGTCAGCCTCTAGCTTCCGGCCTCCGCTTTGTGATACTTTCACAGTCGCTTTTGCTCCCAACTCAAGACAAACACCGCCTAACTATGCGCCGAGCCATTTATCCCGGTTCTTTTGATCCCGTGACGAACGGCCACCTCGACATCATCGCGCGCGGCTGCAAACTCTTCGACGAGATCATTATCGCCGTCGTCGTCAACCCGGAGAAGCGTCCGTTGTTCACGCTCGACGAGCGGCGCGAGATGTTGTCGGAGGTGCTCGCCGAAATCAACAGCGGCTCGTGCCGTCTGGTGGTGGATAATTTTCAAGGACTGTTGATGCAGTACGCCGTCGAGCGCGAGGCCGACGCCGTGGTGCGCGGCATTCGCGCCTTCTCCGATTACGAGTACGAGTTGCAGATGGCTTTGATGAACCGGCGGCTGGAGCCGCGCATCGAGACGGTCTTTATGATGCCCGCGGAGGCGTATTCTTACGTCAGTTCGCGGCTCGTCAAAGAGGTCTATCAACTCGGCGGCGCGATCAAGGGGCTTGTGCCCGCATCGGTCGAAGCGCGGATGCAGCAGAAGTTCGGCAAGAGTTGAGGTAACGCGAACGCCCGCGTCCGGTGTTATAATAACGCCCGTTCCAACGAACAAATTCGACGCAGCCGGAAACGGTGACGACCGGGTTTGCGTCGTGAACAGAGATGGAGGACAGATGAATGCCGAGAGGCGATAAGAGCGCATACACCGACAAGCAGAAGCGGCAGGCCGAGCACATTGAGGAGGGCTATGAGGAGCGCGGCGTGCCGGAGGAAGAGGCGGAGCGGCGCGCGTGGGCGACCGTCAACAAGTCTTCCGGCGGCGGCAAGAAGAGCGGTTCGGGGCGCGGAAAGGTGGAGAACAAAGCTCCCGCGAAGAAGGGCGGCAAGAAGGGCGGCGCAGCCGCGGCCAAACGTCCCGCCGCCGCAAGGTCGGCCTCGGCGAAGAAAGCCGCCAAGACGCGCGCGCGAAAGGGCGGCGCAAAGAAGGGTGGCGCGAAGAAGGGATGACGAAACCGGCACTTGAAAGTTTCTCGCTCTCCGAGCGGGTCGCGGGGATGCAAGCCTCTTCGACGCTCGCGGCGATGCAGAAGGCGCTCGCGATGCGGGCTTCCGGCGTGGACGTGGTTGATCTCGGCGCGGGCGAACCCGATTTCGACACGCCGGATCACATTAAACGCGCCGCCGAGGCGGCCATGCGCGCGGGCGAAACCAAGTACACGGCGACGGGCGGCACGCGCGCCCTGCAAGAAGCCGTCATCAACTATTACGAGCGAGAGTTCGGCGTGCGTTACGACACTTCGGAAGTGATGGCGACGGCGGGCGGCAAGCAGGCGATCTTCAACGCGGTCGTGTCGCTCGTGAATGCAGGCGACGAGGTTTTGATCGCGCAGCCTTACTGGGTGACGTTTCCCGAGATCGTGAGGTTCGTGGGCGCGACGCCCATCTTTATCGAGACCGAAGAGACCGGATTTCAACTGACCGCCGAGCAGGTGCGCCGCGCCATCACGCCGCGCACGAAACTCATCATCATCAACTCGCCCTCGAACCCTTCGGGGCGCGTCATCCCGCCCGCCGAGTTTCGACGCATCATGGAAGTCCTCGCCGAGCACGGCATCTACGTCGTCTCGGACGAGTGCTACCTGCGTTTCGTCTACGCGCCGGCGAAGGTGTTCAGCGCGTCGGTGCTCCCGACGGAGTTGCGCGCGCGGCTGTGCATCGCCGGGTCGTTTTCCAAAACTTACGCGATGACGGGCTGGCGCATCGGCTACGCGCTCGCGCCGCGCGAGTGGACGAAGGCCATGCTGCTCGTACAAGGCCATTCGACCAGTAACCCGAACTCAATCGCGCAACGCGCGGCGACCGAGGCGTTCAACAGTTCGCAGGACTGTGTGGGCGTGATGCTCGCGGAATACAGCGCGCGGCGCGAGTGGCTCATAGGTGCTTTAGGCGACATTCCCGGTTTCTGCTGTTTCGCCCCCGAAGGCGCGTTTTACGCCTTCCCGAACGTGCGCGGTTGTTTGGGTGGAAAAGTGAAAACGTCTGGCGAGTTTGCCGAGAAACTTCTGAGCGAGCAGCAGACGGTTGTGACGGACGGCGCGGGCTTCGGAGCCGACGGCTATCTCCGCATCTCTTACGCGACCTCGCGCGAACGCCTAGAGGAAGGCGTGCGGCGCATCCGCCGGGCGGCGGAAGAATGCGCGGCCTGACGCAGCAAATTTTACGGATCACCCGGCAGCAAAAGCGAAAGCGGCGACTCGCAAGTTAGTGAGTCGCCGCTTTCGCTTTTGCTAAGGGAGTGGCCTTAGT
>DASPJG010000215.1:0-3519 GCA_035628755.1 Pyrinomonadaceae bacterium | reverse complement strand
TGTTCGATGAGCAACGTGTCGCCCGCGAGTTTGACGTAGCGCAGGCCGGAGCGCGCAAACTTCTGCACGCCGCGCCCGCCGCCGAATAATTTCTCGAAGGCGACGAGGATGCGCCCCGGCGTCAGGTCGTCGTCGTCGGCTTCGCCCGCGCTTTTGTCTCGTTCGGGCATGGGGAGTCTAATGACCTTCCTGATTTTGGTGGTCGTCGCCGCCCCGGCGGCCTTCGACGAGGGTGCGCTCGACGATTTCGAGCAGGTCTCTGGAGCGGTAGGGTTTGGCGAGGTAGGCGTCGAAGCCCGCGTCGAGGGCGCGCTGGCGGTCTTGATCGGCGGCAAACGCCGTGACGGCGATGCAGCGCAGGCGGCGCGTGCGTTCGTCTGCGCGCAACGCGTCGAGCGTGCCCCAGCCGTCGAGCACGGGCATCGAGAGATCAATGAGGGCGATGTCGGGCAGTTCCGCGCGCGCCGCCGCCACACACTCGCGGCCATCGCGCGTCTCGCTCACGCTATAGCCCGCGCTCTCCAGCATCAGCCGCAGGAGTTCGCGGTTATCGTCGTAATCGTCGGCGATCAGGATGTGAGCCAGAGACATGAGCGTTTCGGCTACGGAAGCCGTCCAGCGCGTGAGCCCTTTCTTAGTTTGGTGAAATGCTTTTGCACGGCGGAGCAAAAGAGACTTGAGCTGGCGGCGCGCCCCTTATAACTTAGCTGCGCCCGAGTGTCAAACATCCGGCGCGCGGGGAAAGCCAACGGAAAAGGAGAAGGAGCGGATCAGCGACGGCTGACCGTCCGCGCCTTTCAATCCTTCGTTTCGCTTTCATCCTTTGCCTCTCTCCCTCTCCCTGATTCGAGACTTGTCTTGACACCGCCCGCGCGCGCCCGCCATAATCCACGACAGGCGTTGCGCTCCTGAAGCACGCGCCTCCGGTCAGTCAAAAACACTTGACAGACCAACGTAACCTACCGGGCGGGGCTAGCCCGCACTACCAGCAACACGAGCACAAAAGGAGAGTCACAGGTGGCAGGAAGCGAAGACTTGGAACAGAGTTTGCGCGCCGAGGTGGAGAACTATATCAGGGCGCGCGTGCAAGGACAGCAAGAGGAGATCGCGCGCTTGCAGAGTCAGGTCAACGAGGCGTTCACGCGCCTCAACGAACGCCTCTCCGACGACTCGCTCTCAGACGCGCCCATCGCCATCTCGATCTCGGAGCACCTGCGCGCCGCGACCGGCAAGGGCACGGAAGAAGCCGCGCAATCGTCGGCGCGCGCCCGCGCCACCAGCGACATCGCGCTCCTGAAAGCCGCCGTTGACGACATTGACAACCAACGCTCGCAAGCCGACATTCTCAACACGCTCGTCAACCGCGCCGCCGCCTTCACGCCCCGCCTCGCCTTCTTCGTCGTCAAGAACGAACGCGCCACGGGCTGGCGTGCGCGCGGGCTTGAAGGCACGGTCGGCGACGCCGCCGTGCGCGAAATTTCCCTCGCGCTCTCCGCCGACACGCTCCTCAGCCGTGCCGTCAACTCGCGCTCCACGTGGAGCGGCGCGCCCGGCACGAATGCCGACGACGACCAGTTGATCTCCAAACTCGGCGACGAAGCTCCGCAACGCATGGTCGCCATCCCGCTCATCGCCCGCGACAAGTGCGTCGCCGTGCTCTACGCCGACAGCGCCGCGCTCGAACCCGAAGCCATTAACCTCGAAGCACTGGAAACGCTCGTGCGCGTCACGAGCATGTCGGTCGAACTGCTCGCGCTCAAACGCCCCGCGCCGCGCCCGGTCGAACGCGCTCACATCGCGCAGCCCCCGGCGAGCAGCGCAGCCGTAGCGCAGCCGCCCGCCGCCGAAGCGCGCACGCCCTCCGAGAGCGGAGGCAGGACTTCACCCGCGCCCAATTTTGAGCCTCCTGCGCCGACGCCCCCCCCGGCGGCGACGCACGAACCCGCGCGCTTCGCCGAGCCGCAAGCGGAACGCGGCATCGAACCCTCTTTCGCAACCGAAGCGAGACCGCCCGCTGCTGCGCCCGAAATGCCCGCAGGTGAAGGGCGCGCGACGCCCTCGCCCGTCGCCTTTGAACCGCCGCCCACGCCGCCCACGCCCGTCGCCGCGCCGCTCGGCGGCAGTTCGCGCCGTGCGGATGCGGAGTTGCCCATCGAAGTCAGTGAAGACGAACGCCGCTATCACAACGACGCGCGACGCTTCGCGCGCCTTCTCGTCTCCGAGATCAAACTCTACAACGAGCAGAAAGTGAGAGACGGACGCGAACAGGGCAACCTCTACGAACGCCTGCAAGAGGAGATCGACCGCTCACGCCAGATGTACGACAAACGCGTCGCGCCGAACGTCGCCTCGCGCTACGACTATTTCCACCACGAACTCGTCAACACGCTCGCCGAAGGCAACCCCGCCAAACTCGGCAGCAAATACCCCGACGCAAGCGCGACGGCCTGAAAAAAGGCGCGCAGTTAAAAGGCACAGGAAAAGGCCGCGAACATCTTGTTCGCGGCCTTTTCCTGTGCCTTTAAGTTTCATCTCCCGACTTTCCTCAAGGCCATTTTTCCGCGATGGGCAAACGACTCTTATCGCCCGGCGCATCCTAGCCACGTCGCACGCGCCGCCGCGCAAGTTGTCTCAGGTTCAACTTGATCTCCCCGTCACGGCAAGTTAGTTTAAGTTTCATGCGTCCGCACCAACGCGGGAAGCCTGTCACGCGGGAGAACATAAAAGTTTTGAAAAAAGTTTATCGCCGGTATCAAGTCGTCTTCGTTTCAGTTATCTCAATCGTCGCCGTCGGAGGCGCGCTGATCCTGCCATTTGCGAGCGCGAGTTGCAGCGCGCCGCAGCACAAGGCGGGCGAAGGGGAAGCCGTCGAACGACTACGCGCTTTGACGCACGCCGCACCGCCCATCACGCTGCCCGCCGAGAGCATGGTCGCCCCCATCGAGACGCAATACGCGAACACGACGCCCGGCACGCTCGCACGACTCCTGCGCGCGCGCATCAAACTCGCGGCGGGCGATCTGGCGGGCGCGGCCTCGCTGCTCGATTCCAAAGCCTTCGGCGCGCAGACCGCGCTCGGCGACTACGCGCTCCTGCTGCGTGCGGACGCGCTCGCCAAACTGGGGCGACGCACCGAAGCCCGCGCCGCCTACGAGCAACTCGCGCGCGACTATCCGAAGTCGGTGCAAGCGCGCGAAGCTATCCTGCGCAACGCCGAACTCGCCCTGCAAGACAATCAAGCCGCAGCCGTGCCCCTGCTCGTCAAATCTTTATCGGAGGCCGACGACGCGGGCGCACTGCTGCTTGCGGCCAAAGCCCATGAACGGGCGGGCGATGCTGACGCTGCGCGCGCCGCCTACCGGCGCATCTATTTCTACGCGCCCGCCGCTGAAGAAGCGGGCGAGGCCGCAAGCGCACTCACGCGGCTCGCATCGCCGCTCGCGCCCGCTTCGCCAGCCGAAGCAACAGAGCGCGCGAACAAACTTTACGAGGCGAAGCGTTACGGCGAAGCCGCCGCCG
>DASPJG010000214.1:0-2790 GCA_035628755.1 Pyrinomonadaceae bacterium | reverse complement strand
CAGGATCGAGTTGGCGACGCCGCGCTCGATGCCGCGACGCAGGAAGTCCGTGTTCGTTACGAACAGATCGTCGCCCACGAGTTGCACGCGCGCGCCCATTTCGTCTGTCATGGTCTTCCATCCGTCCCAGTCGTTCTCCGCCATGCCGTCTTCGATGGAGATGATCGGATATTGCTCCACCCAAGACTTCCAGTAGGCCACCATCTCCGCGCTCGTGAGCGTGCGCTGGTCGGATTTTTTGAAGACGTAATTTTTGCCGTCGTAAAACTCGCTCGCCGCCGGGTCGAGCGCGAGCAGGACTTCCGTGCCCGCCTTGTAACCCGCCGCCGCGACGGCTTCGAGGATGGTCTCAATGGCTTCTTCGTTCGAGCGCAAGTCGGGCGCGAAGCCGCCCTCGTCGCCGACGCCCGTCGCCAGCCCGCGCTTCTTCAAAACGCTTTTCAGCGAGTGGAAAATTTCCGCGCCCACGCGCAGAGCCTCCCGGAAACTCCCCGCGCCAACGGGCATCACCATAAACTCCTGAAAGTCCACGTTGTTGTCTGCGTGCGCGCCGCCGTTGATGATATTCATCATGGGGAGGGGCAGCGTGCGCGCGTTCGCGCCGCCGAGGTAGCGATAGAGCGGCATCTCCAGATGGGCGGCGGCGGCGCGCGCCGTGGCGAGCGAGACGGCGAGCAGGGCGTTCGCGCCGAGTTTGGATTTCGTCGGCGTGCCGTCGAGGGAGATGAGCGCGGCGTCAACTTCGGTCTGGTCGAGCGCGTCGAAGCCTTCGAGCGCGTCGGCGATCGCGCCGTTGATGTTCTCCACGGCCTTCAGCGTGCCCTTGCCGCCGTAGCGCGTTTTATCTCCGTCGCGCAGTTCGACGGCCTCGTGCTCGCCCGTGGACGCGCCCGAAGGGACGGCAGCGCGTCCCGTCTCGCCGCCGATCAAAAACACTTCCGCCTCGACCGTCGGGTTGCCGCGCGAATCCAGAATTTCGCGCGCGCGTATCGTCTCAATCAAACTCATAAGTTTGCTCTCCGCCTCCCGCAAAAATTTTGCCGCTGATTTTTAAAGTGCAAATCTATCTCATATTCGTCACGGACAGTCAAAGTAAAAGCGCGGCTCGCACAGAATTGCATGATTTTGCAAACAACCGCGCGACGAAGAGCGTGTAAAAAGGTTTGGTTCAGCGGCGACAGAGGGGAAATGACGAAGCGGGACACGGAAAAGACACTGGCGGGCACACCCGCGACCGGGGCTGTGACCCGACCGGCGAAGTATAAACGCCCATTGGCGGGCTTTCTCATCGCCGGGGCGTCGCTCGCTCTGCTCTTCGGCATCGCCGCCCTCAAAGGGCGCGTTACTGATGACAACATAGATAGTGAAAGGGGATTAGCGTAATGTCAGCACAAGGATTAGGTACGGCCTCGGCCTCGGATATTCTCGGCGGCGGCAGCAGCCTCAGCACCGGCACAGGCGGTCAGCCTACCCGGACGGACAAGGCCGAAGAGGTCTTGAAGACGATTGATAACACGACTGTCGAATCAACGGGCATCAGCCTGTTTCATATCTTGACTATCGGCTCCATCGGCGCGTCGCTTGCCCTCTACTTCAGCGGCAACCGGCAAGCGGGAATTTTCGTCGGCCTCTGGCCGCCCACGTTTCAGGCTTTGAAATCGGTGGTGGACAAGAGCAACAAGCAGTAGCCACACGCGGAACGAGCAAGGGATTAAACGAGCCAGCGGGAAGTAACACAAGGTAACGAGCACGGGGGGGCGGCGGCGCGGTCAGGCAACTGGCCGCGCCGCTTTTATTCGCCGCCGATTCATTCCGCGCGCCTTCGCGGGTTAAGATATGAAGCGCTCCTCCCCAAGTTGGAAACGCGCCGCGCCTCAAGTCGCATCCCGGAACGGGCACGACGGGTGCGGTCGCCCGGGTTCAGCGAAAGCTTTCGAGAGGGAGACGTTTAAGCGTTACATGAGATTCTTCGCCCGGAGCCTTGCCACCGCCCTGCCCGCATTGCTGCTGCTCGCGTCCCTTGCTTTCAATCCGGGCGCGCACGCGCAGACGCCCGCGCCGCCGCAGGCGACGCCGACCCAGACGCCCGCCCCCGCGCCCTCTCCGGTCGCCGCGCCGGAGGACGATGGCGAAGAGGTCGAGCAGGTCGAAACCAACGTCGTCAACGTGCTCTTCAACGCCGTGGACAAAAATCGCCGCTTCATCACGACGCTCCGGCAGGAGGACGTGCAGATTTTCGAGAACGGCGAGCCGCAGACCATCTCCCTCTTCCAGCGCGAGACGAACCTGCCGCTCTCCATCGGCATCCTCGTAGATGTGAGCGGCTCGCAGATCAGCACCCTGCCCGACGAGAAGAAAGCCGCGTTGCATTTTCTGACTTCGATCCTGCGTCCTGACAGGGACGAGGCCGCCGTCGTCTCGTTTACGGGAGAAGCCATTCTCGATCAGGATTTGACGAAGAACCACGAGAGCTTGAGGAAGGCCATCGAGCAGTTGGAGATCATTCTTCCGCCGCACCTGCAACCGCGTTCGAACGACACGAACGTCGCGGGGGTGGGAGACGCGCCTGCGCCCGTCGAGCCGGTGGAGCGGGACAGCCCCATCGGTTGGAGTTCGGTGTGGGATGCCATCTGGGCGACCTCCGCCGAAGTGATGGCGAACACGTCTCCGCAGACGCGCCGCGCCATCATCCTGCTCTCCGACGGCGACGACACCTATAGCCGCCTGAAAAGGCAGGACGCGGTTGACGCTGCGGTCAAGGCGAACACGGTCGTCTACGCCATCGGCGTC
>DASPJG010000213.1:0-2965 GCA_035628755.1 Pyrinomonadaceae bacterium | reverse complement strand
CGAGCGCGAACTGACGCTCAAAGTCTCGATGTCTTACGGGCCGGGTCGCTATGATCCCGAATACGAGGAGCGCGGCCACGACTACCCGTTCGCCTACGTGCGCTGGACGGAAGGGCGCAACCTCGAAGCCTTTCTCGACCTCGTCGCGGTGGGCAGCGTCCGCGTCGCGCCGCTCATCACGCACAGGTTCGCCATCGAAGACGGCGAGCGCGCCTACAACCTGATCGCGGGAGAGACAAAAGAGCCTTATCTCGGCGTCGTGCTCGGCTACGACACGGAGCGCGAACTCGCGCGCAGCATCGAACGCAGGCCGAGCGACACACAGGCCGGGCGGGCGTCGGGTGCGGAGATGCGCATCGGCATGATCGGCGCGGGCAGCTACGCGCAAAAGTTTCTGCTACCGAACTTCAAAGCGAACGGCGCGGCCTTCCATGCAATCGCCACGGCTTCCGGCATCTCCGCGCACGGCATCGGCGAGAAATACGACTTCGCGCGCGTCGTCGCCAGCGCGGAAGATGTCATCACGGACGATGCCGCCAACCTGATCGTCATCGCCACGCGCCATGACTCGCACGCGCCGCTCGCCCGCCGCGCGCTCGACGCGGGGCGTCACGTCTTTGTCGAAAAGCCGCTCGCGCTCTGCGACGAAGAGTTGGACGGCGTGCTTGAGGCGGCGCGCGCGTCGGGCGGCCAACTGATGGTCGGCTACAACCGTCGCTTCTCGCCGCACGCCCGCGCGTGCGCCGAAAGTTTCGCCGCGCGCCGCGAACCGCTCTCCATCCTGTATCGCGTCAACGCCGGGCGCATCCCGCGCACGCACTGGATTCAAGACCCGCGCGAGGGCGGCGGTCGCATCATCGGCGAGGTCTGCCACTTCATTGATCTCATGCACTTTCTCACCGGCGCGGTCACCACGCGCGTCTACGCGGAGCGGGTCACGAGCCGCAACGAAGAGATCGTCGATGAAGATTCGATCTTCGTCACGCTGCGTTTCAGCGACGGCTCGAACGGTCAGATCGCCTATCTCGCGGAAGGCGACCGCGCGCTCCCGAAAGAACGCATCGAAGTTTTCGGCGGCGGCAAAACTTTCGTCATCGAAGACTTCCGCTCCGCCACGCTCTACGAAGGCGGGCGCGCGCGCAGCCAGATGAAACTGCGCGCGCAGGACAAAGGGCAGGCCGCAGAGGTGCGCGCGCTCTGCGCGATGGTCAGGGCAAACGTCCCCGCGCCCATCGCCCTGCACGATCTGGCGGCCACCACGCGCGCCACCTTCCGTATCCGCGACTCCCTACGCGCAGGACAACCAATGCAGGTGACGGGCGACGAGGAAAACCGTGAATCATGAAAAACCGTGAATCGTGAATCGTCAATCGTGAATAGAAGGAACTGGGTTTTCTCTATTTACGATTTACGATTCACGGCCTTTTACTATGTGTGGAATTGCCGGGATCATAGGTCGGAATCCAGAGCGGCGCGTTGGCGCGATGTTGAAGTCTATCGAGCATCGTGGGCGCGACGACGAGGGTGTGTGGGCGTCCGCGCCGGTTGACGCGGAGGGGCGGAGCGCGTGTCTCGGCCACCGGCGGCTCTCGATCATTGACACGAGCGAGGCCGGGCATCAGCCGATGCACTACGCCGATGGCCGCTATTCTGTCACCTTCAACGGCGAGATTTACAACTACCGGGAGCTACGCTCTCAACTCGAAAAGTTAAATCACATCTTTCGCACCGACTGTGATACGGAAGTGCTGCTCGCGGCCTACGCCGAGTGGGGCTTGGACGCGCTCGCGCGCTTGAACGGCATGTTCGCCTTCGCCCTGTGGGACGCGCACGCGCAGGAGTTGATCCTCGCGCGCGACCGCCTCGGTATCAAGCCGCTCTATTACGCGTTCGGCTCCGAAGAAGGGAACGGCACGCGACCGGACGCGGCGGGCGCGGCCAGGTCTTCCGACCAGTCGTTCATCTTCGCCTCGGAGATCAAGGCCATCCTCGCAACCGGGCTGGTCGAACGCGCGCTCGACGCCGAAGCTCTCAATCAATATCTCACCTTTCTCTGGACGCCCGACCCGCACACGGTCTTTCGCGGCATCTACAAACTCCCGCCCGCGCATGTGCTCCGCTGGCACGCCGGGGGCATCGAAGTGCGCGAGTGGTGGGACGTGTCCTTCGACGAGATCGAGGAGGGGAGAAGCGAGGAGTGGTGGCGCGAGCGCGTGCTGGAAACTCTGGATCGCGTCGTGGGAATGGAGATGGTGGCCGACGTGCCGCTCGGCGCGTTTCTCTCCGGCGGCGTGGACTCTTCTTCAATCGTCGCCCTGATGAATCGCCACGGCAACGGGCGGCGCGTCTGTACCTACACGGTCGGCGCGAGTCAGGAAGACCTGCGCTACGACATCATCCCCGACGACGCGCGCTGGGCGCGACAGGTCGGCAAACTTCTCGACACCGAGTATCACGAGTTGCTGCTCCAACCGGACGTGTGCGACCTGTTGCCGAAACTCGTCTATCACATGGACGAACCCGTCGCCGACCCGGCGGTCATCGCAAGTTACCTCGTCGCGCGCGCGGCGCGCGAAAATCTGACGGTGCTGCTCTCCGGCGTCGGCGGCGATGAAGTGTTCGCGGGCTACCCGCGCCAGCTCGCCATGCGCCTCGCGGGCGCGTTCGACCCAGTGCCCGGCGTCCTGCGCCGCCCACTGATGTCCGCGCTCTCACACGCCCTGCCCGGCGGCCTGCCCGGACGCTTCACCGCGCCGTTGCGCAATGCCAAGAAATTCACGCGCTCCGCCGCGCTCGATTTCGAAGATCGCTATCTCGGCTTCGGCACATACTTCACCGACGCGGCCAAACGCCGTCTCTACACGGACGCGTTGCGGGAGGCCACGCAGGGCGCGGACGCCTACCGCGAGCACCGCCGCCATTTCGCACGCGTGCGCGACGCCGCACCGCTCAACCGCCTGCTCTA